>NZ_RZQT01000090.1:0-23191 GCF_003998485.1 Mesorhizobium sp. M7A.F.Ca.CA.001.04.2.1 | reverse complement strand
CTGCTGGATCAGTCCATAGAGATTGGTGCAGCGGGCGCCGGAACGGCAATAGGCGAAGACCGGGCCGTCGAGTTCCTCGAGCGCTTCGGCCTGATCCTCGACATTCTCGGCCGTGATCTGGCCGCTGATCACCGGAATGTAGCGGAAGGCGAGGCCTGCGGCTTCGACCGCTGCCCCGACGGTGTCGGCAGAAGGCTGGCCCGGCTGTTCGTCATCGGGCCGGTTGCAGATGACGCTCTTGAAGCCGGCTTTCTTGATGGCGGCGACGTCTTCGGGCTGGATCTGGCCCGAAACCGAATAGTCCTCGCTGATTTCGCGGTATTCCATGGCAGCATCCTCGCAAACTGGTCAGGTGGCAGTCTTGCCACTCCCCGACATGGGCGGCAATCCGTGCCGAAGGATTTCTCTGCCAAATAGACATTGCGTGCCAGAAAATCCAACCGGGCCGATGCGGCCCGGCTGGGCAATCCTTCAAACTCAGCTGCCGAGAATAGCGCCTTTGATCTGACGGATGTTGTTGTGCATCATGTCGATATAGGTCGCGGCCGGGCCGTCGGGCTGCGACAGCGCGTCCGAATAGAGCGTGCCGCCGACTTTGATGCCGGTTTCGCTGGCGATCTGCTCGATCAGGCGCGGGTTGGTGATGTTCTCGACGAAGATCGCAGCCGCCTTGTCCTGCTTCACCTGATTGACCAGCTTGGCAACGTCTGCGGCGGATGGTTCGGAGTCGGTCGACACCCCTTGCGGGGCGAGGAAGGTCAGGCCGTATGCATGTTCGAAATAGCCGAAGGCGTCGTGCGAGGTGATGACGACGCGCTTGCTCTCCGGGATCGAGGCAATTGCCGCTTTCACTTCACCTTCGACCGCATCAAGCTTCTTGGTGTAGGCGGCGGCATTGGTCTGATAGCTGACGCAGCCTTCCGAATCGGCCGCGCAGAAAGCCTCGGCGATGTTCTTCACATAGATCCTGGCGTTGGCAATCGACTGGAATGCGTGGGGATCGGTGACCGTCTTGCCGCCGCCGGTGCCGGCACCTTCGGCCGCGTCGGCATCGGCGAATTCAGGCTTGAAATCGATCGGCGTCACGCCCTTGGTCAAGGTGATGATCGAGGCCTTGGTGGCACTGGCATCGACCAGCCGCTGCAGAAAGCCTTCGAAATGCAGGCCGTTGACCAGCACGATGTCGGCCTTGGCCATGGCCACCGCATCGGCCGGGCTCGGCTCGTAGACATGGGCATCGCCATCCGGCCCGACGATGGTGGTGACATCGATGCGGTCGCCGCCGACATTTTTGGCGAAATCGGCAATGACGGTGAAGCTGGCGACCACTTTCAGCGGTGCCGCGAAGGCCGACGATGCGCCAAAGGCGGTTAATGTTATAACGCTCATCGCCAGGGCGGCATGGATGGATTTCAGCATAGAGGGGTCTCCTTCTAGGGGCGGGGATCAGGCCGTTCTGTGACGGTGATGGATGATGCGTGCGCGCAGGATGCCGCGCGTGCCAAACAGGATCGAGGCGAAATAGACGACGCCGGCCGACAGGATGATGGCCGGGCCGGATGGCAGCGAGGCGTGATAGGACAAAAGCAGCCCGGCGACGCAGGATGCGAAGCCGATCAGTACGGCCAGCACGCACATCGGCTCGACGCGAACCGTCCAGAAGCGGGCGGCCGCGGCCGGCAGCATCATCAGCCCAACCGATAGAAGCGTGCCGAGCGCCTGGAAGCCGCCGACGAGGTTGAGTACGACAAGGCCGAGGAAGATGAAATGCACCGGGCTGCCGAGCCGGCTGACCGAGCGCAGGAACAGCGGGTCGAGGCATTCGGCGACCAGCGCCCGCCAGAAGATGGCGAGGCTGACCAGCGTCACCGCGACGATGCCGCCGATCAGCGTCAGGGCCTCGTCATTGAGCGCCAACACGGTGCCGAACAGCACATGCATGAGATCGACGCTGGAACCGCGGATCGACACCATCAGCACGCCGATGGCGAGCGAAATAAGGTAGAAAGCCGCCATCGAGGCGTCTTCGCGCTGGATGGTGAAGCGCGAGACGGCGCCGGCGCCGAGCGCGACGATGACGCCGGCGATCAGGCCGCCGATGGTCATCGGCAGGATCTCCAGCCCATAAAACAGGAAGCCGGCGGCCGCACCGGGCAGGATGGCATGCGCCATGGCGTCGCCCGACAGGCTCATGCGCCGCAGCATAAGGAAGACGCCGATCGGGCAGGCGCCGAGCGACAGCATCAGCGAACCGATCAACGCCCGCTGCATGAAGGCGAAATCGGCGAAGGGCGCGATGACAAGGCCGTAAAATGTGTCCATCAGGCAGCCTTCGGTCCGACGCCATGTTGGTGATCGTGATCGTGGCCATGGTGATCGTGACCATGAGCGTCCTCGCCCGGCTCGCACCAGGGTGCATTTTCTTCCCAGGCCTCGTGAAAACGGCGGGCGCGCAACAGGTTTTCAGGCTTCAGCGTTTCCCGGGTTTCGCCCCAGGCGATCGGCTGGCGGGCCAGAAGCAGCGTTTCGGGGAAATTCTGCCGCACCAGATCCAGATCGTGGACGACGACCATGATGGTGCGTTCCTCGCCATGCCAGTGCTTGATCAGCGCGATCAGGTCGCCGACCGTCTTGGCATCCACCGCGTTGAACGGCTCGTCGAGCAGGATGAGGTCGGCGTCCTGCAGCAGCACACGCGCAAATAGCGTGCGCTGCAACTGGCCGCCCGACAGCGTGTCGATCGGCCGCTTCTCGAAGCCGCCGAGGCCGACCGCCATCAGCGCCTTGCTGACGTCATCGCGATCTTCCCTGGTGTAGCGGCCAAGCAGGCCGCGCCGTGGCCACAGGCCGAGCGAAACCAGATCCACCACCCGTGCCGGAAAGGAGCGGTCGAGCTCCGATTGCTGCGGCAGATAGGCGGCACGTACACCGGGCGCGCGGATAACCTCGCCGGCCATGGGCTTCAGGACGCCGACAATGCCTTTCATCAGCGTCGATTTGCCGGAGCCGTTGGCGCCGACCACAGCGGTCAACGAGCCCTTCCGGATGGTGCCGTCGAGATGATGGATCGCCGGATGGCTGCCGTAGCCAAGCGTCAGGTCGCGGAATGTCAGGCAGGTATTTGTCATTCTGCGATCCGTAGGCGGCGAAATCCGGCTGCTGGCAGCGGCCGATTGGATATGTGATGTTATTACATTAGTCAACAAGCCAATCCGGCGGAATTGCGGCCGCAGGGTCAACTTGCCGTGTGTGCACATCCATATGCCGTTGGCCCAAGGGGATTCGACCTGGCGACCTTGCCCCAAGCCGGTCGCGACTCTAAAGAAGCGCAACCGCCACAGGAAGGAACCATCCAATGAGCATTCGTCGCATCGATGTAGGCCCGCGCATGAGCCAGATCGTCATCCATGGCAATACCGTCTATCTGGCTGGCCAGGTCGGCCAGCCAACCGGCAACGTCGCTTCGCAGACCAGGGACATCCTGGCGGCTGTCGACGAATTGCTGGCCAAGGCTGGCTCCGACAAGACCAAGATCCTGCAGGCGATCATCTGGCTGGCCGACATGAGCACCTTTGCCGAGATGAACGCTGAGTGGGACAAGTGGGTGCCGCAGGGCAACACGCCAGCCCGCGCCACCGGCGAAGCAAAGCTCGCCGCCCCGGAATATCTGGTCGAGGTTATTATTACCGCTGCGATTTGAGGCGTTGAAGCTGCCAATCTCCCCCCACGTGGGGGGAGGTCAGCCTCACCCCTGCGGCCTGAACCTCGCCACCAGCGTGTGGCTCTCGGCCCCGTAGGTGAAGCGCACATGGGTGACCGGGTGCTCGGCGCTCCACGTCCGTCGCTCGACCACCAGGCAGGGCGCACCGGTTTCTATATCGAGTGCAGCCGCGATATGCCTGTCGGCGGCGACAGCGCGAATCCGGTGCTCGGCTTCGCTCCACGGCACGCGGCCAATCAGCCATGGTCCTGGTGCGGTGGCCATGAATTCCTCGTCCGCTGCCTCGGGCACGGCGGTGAGATTGATCAGCCGCTGTTCATGCGCGAACGGCCGCTCGCCGGCGAAATGACCGCACTCCAGCGCCAGCACCGGTCCGGCCACGCCGAGTTCCAGCAGCGCGCGATCCCCGGCGCTGCTGCGCCTTTTGTGTCGGGCGACGCGCTCGTAGCGATAGGGCAGGCCGAGCGCTTCGACCTCGATGCGGATATCGTGGATTTCCAGCACCGCGGCCTGCGACTGCGGCCGGCGCACAAAGCTGCCTGAGCGGCGGCGGCGCTCGATCAGTCCGGCCTTGGCAAGCTGCGACAGCGCCTTGTTCACCGTCATGCGCGAGCAATTGTATTGCACGCTCAACTCATGCTCGAACGGGATGCGATGACCGGGCGCCCAGGCGCCGGACAGGATTTTCTCGCTGATGTCGGAGAGGATGCGCTGGTGCAGCGAGCCGCCGCCTTCCGCCCCCACAGTGCCGGCCATGCTCATGCCGAAAGCGCCGTCATCACGTTGCGAAAACGCTCAGCGATGGCCTCTCGCTTCACATGCCTGCCGCCGCTAACCTGTTTGCGGCCATGCACCCAGACGCAGTCGACCTTGCTGCCATTGGCGAAGATCCAGGCGTCGAGGATCGCGTCGCCACTCTTGCCGGCCAGCGAGGGATTTTTGGGATCGAGCGAGACAAGATCGGCGGATGCGCCGGCGGCGATCGCGGAAGCACCGGCGCCAAGCGCGACGCTGCCACCGTCGAGCGCGGCGTCGAACAGTGCGCGGCCGGTCGAGCCGCCGGCGACCGCCAGCACATTGCGGGCGCGGTGGGCGAGACGCTGCGAATATTCGAGCTGGCGTAACTCGTCGGGCAGGCCGATGAGCACATTGGAATCGGAGCCGACGCCATAGCGGCCGCCATGTTCCCTGAACAGCGGCGCGGCAAAAGTGCCGTCACCGAGATTGGCCTCGGTGATCGGGCATAGGCCGGCGATGGCACCGCTTTTGGCCATGGCAACGGTTTCAGCATCGGTCATGTGGGTGGCGTGGATCAGACACCAGCGCTTGTCGACCTTGGCATTGGCCAGCAGAAATTCGACCGGCCGCGCGCCCGACCAGGCAAGGCAATCCTCGACTTCTTTCACCTGCTCGGCAATGTGGATGTGGATCGGCCCGTCCGGCGCCAGGGCAGTCACGTCAATCAGTTCTTCCGGTGTCGCGGCGCGAAGGCTGTGCGGAGCGACGCCGACAACAGCCTGATCCAACGCGCGAACCGATTCGCGGCATTTCTCAACAAGCCGCGAGAATCGATTCACATCGTTGATGAATCGCCGCTGGCCTTCGTTTGGTGCGGCACCGCCGAAAGACGAGTGCGCATAAAACACCGGCAAAAGCGTCAGGCCGATGCCTGCCTCGCCGGCCGCGGCCGCAATGCGCTCGGCCATCTCGGCGAGGTTGGCGTAGGGTTTTCCGTCGCGGTCGTGATGCAGATAGTGAAATTCGCCGACACGCGAAAACCCGGCCTCCAGCATCTCGACATAGAGTTGTGCGGCAACCGCCTCGACCTGATCGGGCGTCATCGACAGGGCGAAACGGTACATCACCTCGCGCCAGCTCCAGAAACTGTCGGCGGAGGGGCCGCGAAGCTCGGCAAGGCCGGCCATGCCGCGCTGGAAGGCGTGGCTGTGCAAATTGGGCATGCCGGGTAACAGGATCGCGTGACGTTCGTCGCCGGCTGCCGCAGCAGCGCCAGGCTGAACGGCTGTGATGCGTCCCTCGGCCAGGGTAAGCCGCACATTTTCGCGCCAGCCATCGGGAAGGAGCGCCTGTTCCGCAAAGATCGCTGCCACTTTTCTCTCCGGTTCTCTGTGTCTCATGCGATGAAGGCACTTGCAGTGCGTTTCAATATGTATATACATAACCGTCATCGATTGAAACGGAAAAGATGATGGCTGCAAAGAGCAAAAGCCGGGCAGGGGATCTTCGTCTGTGGCGCAATGCGCGGCTGACGACAATGGCCGACGGGTCTGCCGGACTTGGCGTCGTCGAATATGGCGCGGTCGCTGCGCGTGACGGCCGCATTGTTTATGCCGGCCCCGAGTCGGAGCTGCCCCCGACACTTGCCCAGGGCGCCGAGACGGTTGATTGCGAGGGCCGCTGGATCACACCCGGCCTGATCGACTGCCACACCCATCTGGTCCATGCCGGCAACCGCGCCAACGAATTCGAGATGCGGCTGGCCGGCGCCACTTATGAAGAGGTCGCCCGGGCTGGTGGCGGCATAGTCTCCTCGGTCAAGTCGCTGCGCGCAGCCAGCGAGAGCGAACTGGTCACCCAATCACTGCCACGCCTCGATGCGCTGATCGCCGAGGGCGTAACGACCGTGGAGGTAAAATCAGGCTACGGCCTGGACCTCGAAAACGAGAAGAAGTCGCTGCGTGCCGCACGGCGGCTGGGCAACCAGCGGCCGGTGACGATCCGCACGACCTTCCTCGGCGCCCACGCGCTGCCGCCGGAAGCCAAGGGTGACAAGGACGCCTTTATCGATCTGGTCGCCAGGGAAATTCTCCCGGCGGTTGCCGCCGAGGGGCTGGCCGATGCCGTCGACGGTTTCTGCGAGGGCATCGCCTTTTCGCCGGAACAGATGGCGCGCGTCTTCGATGCTGCAAAGGCGGCCGGCCTGCCGGTCAAGCTTCATGCCGACCAACTGTCCAATTTGCATGGCGCCGAACTCGCCGCCCGTTACGGTGCGCTGTCGGCCGACCATCTCGAATACACCGATGAGGCAGGTGCAGCGGCGATGGCCAAGGCCGGAACCGTGGCGACGATCCTGCCCGGCGCCTACTATTTCATTCGCGAAACCAAGAAGCCGCCGATCGGCCTGTTTCGCCAGCACGGCGTCAGGATGGCTGTAGCCACCGACAACAATCCCGGCACTTCGCCGCTGACCTCGCTGCTTCTGACCATGAACATGGCGGCGACCCTGTTCGGCTTGACCGTCGATGAGTGCCTTGCCGGCGTCACCCGGGAGGCGGCCCGCGCGCTTGGTTTGCTGGGAGAAACCGGCACGCTGGAAGCCGGAAAATCCGCCGACCTGGCGATCTGGAACATCGAGCGCCCCGCCGAACTCGTCTATCGCATGGGCTTCAACCCGCTGCATGCCCGCATCTGGAGAGGACAATGACCGAACTGACCCTGAAGCCCGGCAATGCGACGCTGGCCGACTGGCGCGCCATCTATCGTGGCGCCGTGCCCAAGCTGGACGATGCCTGCCGGCCGAAAATCAAGGCGAGCGCCGAGGCCGTCGCCAGGATAGTCGCCAAGGGCGAGCCGGTCTATGGCATCAACACCGGCTTCGGCAAACTGGCCAGCGTCCGCATCCCGGCCGAGGATCTCGAGACCTTGCAGCGCAACATCGTCCTGTCGCACGCCGCCGGCGTCGGCGAGCCGATGCCGGTTGCCGTTTGCCGGCTGATGATGGCGCTGAAGCTCGCCAGCCTGGCGCAGGGCGCGTCGGGTGTGCGGCCGCAAACCATCGAGTTGCTGGAAGCGATGCTGGCCAACGACGTCATCCCGGTGGTGCCGGCGCAGGGTTCGGTCGGCGCCTCCGGCGACCTCGCCCCGTTGTCGCACATGACGGCGGTGATGATCGGTGTCGGCGAATGTTTTACCCCACATGGCCGTTTCCCGGCCAAGGTCGCCTTCGTCTCGCATGGCCTGGAACCGGTGACACTGGGCGCCAAGGAGGGCCTGGCGCTGCTCAACGGCACCCAGTTTTCGACCGCCTATGCGCTGGCCGCCTTGTTCGAGGCCGAAGTGCTCTACCAATCGGCGCTGGTCGCCGGTGCCCTGTCGACCGACGCGGCAAAAGGCTCCGACGCACCCTTCGATCCGCGCATCCATGTGCTGAGAAAGCATCCCGGCCAGGTCGAGACGGCCGACGCCCTGCGCAATCTGATGGCCGGCAGCGCCATCCGTGAATCGCACCGGGTTGGCGACGAACGCGTGCAGGATCCCTATTGCCTGCGCTGCCAGCCGCAGGTGATGGGCGCGGCACTCACCGTGCTGCGCCAGGCGGCCGACACGCTGGGCACCGAAGCCAACGGCGTCACCGACAATCCGCTGATCTTCGCCGAGGATGACACCGCGCTTTCCGGCGGCAATTTCCACGCCGAGCCGGTGGCCTTCGCCGCCGACATGATCGCGCTCGCCGTCTGCGAGATCGGCTCGCTGTCGGAGCGCCGCATCGCCATGCTTGTCGATCCGGCACTTTCCGGCATGCCGGCCTTCCTGACGCCCAAGCCCGGCCTGAACTCCGGCTTCATGATCCCGCAGGTGACGGCGGCGGCGCTCGTTTCCGAAAACAAGCAGAAAGCCTATCCGGCATCAGTCGATTCGATCCCCACCTCGGCCAATCAGGAGGACCATGTTTCGATGGCCGCGCACGGCGCGCGCCGGCTGATCGGCATGGTCGAGAACGCCACCGCGGTGATCGGCATCGAACTGCTGGCCGCGGCCCAAGGCTGCGATTTCCACGCGCCGCTGGCCTCGAGCGACGCCCTGGAGGCGGTGCGCAGGCTGGTGCGGGCCGAAGTGCCGCATCTCGACAATGACCGCCATTTCCACCCCGATATGGAAAAAGCCATCGCCATGGTGCGCGGCGGTGCGGCCATCGAGGCCGCCGGCGGTGTGGCTCTGCCGTCGATTTCCGGAGCGGTGTGATGGCAAGCGCGCCCTGGCTGACGGTCACGCCCGGCACAGCCCCGTTGCTGGTGTCGATACCACACACCGGCATCGACCTCGCCGGCCTTGAGAATCGGCTGGTCTCACCCTGGCTCGGCCGCCGCGACTGCGATTGGTGGATCGATAATCTCTATGACTTTGCCGCCGGCCTCGGGGCGACGGTGGTGCACACCGCGATCTCCCGCACCGTCATCGACGTCAACCGCGATCCCTCCGGCGCCTCGCTTTACCCCGGCCAGGCGACGACGGGCCTTTGCCCGACCGAGACCTTCGATGGCGATCCGCTCTATCGCGAGGGCGAAGAACCGGGGCCGTCGGAGATCGACGAGCGTCGCGAGGAATTCTTCGTGCCCTACCATGCCGCCTTGCAGGCCGAGATCGGCCGGTTGCGCGGGCTACACGAAAAGATCGTGCTCTATGACTGCCACTCGATCCGTTCAGTGCTGCCGCGCCTGTTCGAAGGCACGCTGCCGGTTTTCAATCTCGGCACCAATGACGGCAGGAGCGCCGATCCGACGCTGCAGGCGATGGTCGGCCAGATCATGGCCGAAACCGGTGAAACCTTTGTCATCAACGGCCGCTTCAAGGGCGGCTGGATCACACGCCATTTCGGCCAGCCGCAACAAGGCGTGCATGCGCTGCAGATGGAACTTTCCAACCGCATCTATATGCGCGAGCCCGATGGCAAGGGTACGCCGGACAATTGGCCGGTGCCCTATGACGCCGAGTTCGCAGCACCGATCCGCGCCACCCTGCGGAAAATCCTCGAGACCGCGACATCCTGGGCGCGCGTCTGACATCAGATCCTCTTATGGAGTGACGCCATGAACAATCCTCGCCACAACATCCGCGAAGTCCGCAGCCCGCGCGGCACCGAAATCAGCGCGCGCTCCTGGCTGACGGAAGCGCCGCTGCGCATGCTGATGAACAATCTCGACCCGGATGTTGCTGAAAATCCCAACGAACTGGTCGTCTATGGCGGCATCGGCCGGGCGGCGCGCACCTGGAACGATTTCGACCGCATCGTCGCCTCCTTGAGGACGCTGGCCGATGACGAGACTTTGCTGGTCCAGTCGGGCAAGCCGGTCGGCGTCTTCCGCACCCATCCGGACGCCCCGCGTGTGCTGATCGCCAACTCCAATTTGGTGCCGCACTGGGCGAATTGGGAAAAGTTCAACGAGCTCGATAAGAAGGGCCTCATGATGTACGGCCAGATGACGGCCGGCTCGTGGATCTACATCGGCACGCAAGGCATCGTGCAGGGCACCTACGAGACCTTCGTCGAGGCCGGTCGCCAGCACTATGGCGGCGATCTCAAGGGAAAATGGATCCTGACCGGCGGGCTCGGTGGCATGGGTGGCGCCCAGCCGCTCGCCGCCGTCATGGCCGGCGCCTGCTGTCTCGCCATCGAATGTAACCCGGACTCGATCGATTTTCGCCTGCGCACCCGCTACGTCGACGAGCGCGCCGAGACGCTCGACGAGGCGCTGGAAAAGATCGAACGCTGGACCAAGGCCGGCGAGGCGAAGTCGGTCGGACTGCTTGGCAATACGGCCGAGATCGTCCCGGAGATGTTCAGGCGTGGCATTCGCCCCGATATGGTCACCGACCAGACCTCGGCGCATGATCCCATCAATGGCTATCTGCCGAAGGGCTGGACGATGGCCGAGTGGCGCGAGAAGCGCGTCAGCGACCCCAAGGCGGTCGAGAAGGCGGCCCGCGCTTCCATGCGCGAACATGTCGAGGCGATGGTGGCGTTCTGGAACGCCGGCGTGCCGACGCTCGACTATGGCAACAACATCCGCCAGGTGGCCAAGGAGGAGGGGTTCGAGAACGCCTTTGCCTTCCCCGGCTTCGTGCCGGCCTATATCCGTCCGCTGTTCTGCCGCGGCATAGGTCCCTTCCGCTGGGCAGCTCTGTCGGGCGATCCGGAAGATATCTACAAGACCGACGCCAAGGTGCGCGAACTGACGCCCGGCAACACCCACCTGCACAACTGGTTGGACATGGCGCGCGAGCGCATCGCCTTCCAGGGTCTGCCGGCGCGCATCTGCTGGGTCGGCCTTGGCGACCGCCACAGGCTCGGCCTCGCCTTCAACGATATGGTGGCCAAGGGTGAGCTGAAGGCGCCTGTCGTCATCGGTCGCGATCACCTCGATTCCGGCTCGGTCGCTTCGCCGAACCGCGAAACGGAATCGATGAAGGACGGCTCGGACGCGGTATCCGACTGGCCGCTGCTCAACGCGCTGCTCAACACGGCGTCGGGCGCCACCTGGGTGTCGCTGCACCATGGCGGCGGCGTCGGCATGGGTTTCTCGCAGCACGCCGGCATGGTCATCGTCGCCGACGGCACGCGCGAAGCCGCCAGGCGCCTGGAGCGGGTGTTGTGGAACGACCCGGCGACCGGTGTCATGCGCCACGCCGATGCCGGCTACGAAATCGCCGTCGAATGCGCCAAGGAGCACCAGCTCAACTTGCCCGGCATTCTCGGGTGAGAAACGTCCGGCCGCAGGCAGGCGAAAAGCCGCGGAATCGGCTTTTCGAGTTTCGAACGCCCGTAACCATAGCGGAGGGCTAGGTATGCGCATCCTGCGGGCAGCCGAATACCGGTCGATGCCGTGGAAGAACGGCGGCGGCGTGACGACGGAAATCGCCGTCTCGCCGCCCGGTGCCGGGCTCGACGATTTCGACTGGCGCGTGTCGATGGCGCGTGTCGAATCGAGCGGTCCGTTCTCGCAATTCGCCGGCATCGATCGCACCCTTGCCGTGCTCGAAGGCGAGGGCATCGTCCTCGAGATTGCGGGCTACCCGCCGAGATCTATAAACAGGACGACCGCCCTGTTTTCTTTCCCGGCCGACGCGCAGACCTCGGCCGCGCTGATCGGCGGACCGATCACCGATCTCAATGTCATGACCCGCCGAAGCCGGATGACGCATTCGGTCGAACGCCTGGTGATTTCGGCCCCCGTGGAAATCCGGACTGAAGCCGGCACAACGCTCATCCTGTGCTTGGACGGCGACATCAGTGTGCCCGCCGCTGAACCGGTTCGCCTCGGGCCGCTTGACACTCTGCTGTCCGGGCCGGTCAGCACCGGCCTGCTTGTCCAACCCGCCCATGAGGCAACGCTGTACGTGATCCGGATCCGCGCCATCGCCGGCAACGATTAACGCTTGTTTCCAAACATGATCGCGGTACCGGCGAAATATAGCGTAAGCTGCTGGCGGCATCACGAAAAAGCCTGAATCCTCTCCGCCGATCTGGCTGGCGGGAAGTGGGGTGCTTGTCTTTGAGTTTTGCTGAGAGACGACGCCCTGTCGTGGTGCGGAAACAAACTTTCGGCAAGTGGGGTTTATGCAACCAATTGCATTTGAACCGGTTTTAGGGCCATTGCCGTGGCGGTGACGCCGCTCAGTGCCCGCTTACGGAATTTTCAATGAATATTCAGACGAATCCTGCCCAAATCGAGAAGACAAGCGCGAGCTTCCCGGCCATCACCGAAGAGCCGATCCGCTCCAATTACCTGCCCGAAGAGCGCCTTCGGCTGCTCGGTGAAAGCCTGGCGAAAGGCGACCTCACAGATCTGTTCGGGCTGACGCCCTTCGATTTTCAGGCCCGTATCCGCGACAGCGCCAAGAAGATTTTGGAAGTCTACCGGTCGACCAATGCGGCGCAGGCGAGGGGCGAGACGATCACGCCGGCGGCACAATGGCTGCTCGACAACAATTACCTGGTCGAAGAGACCATTTTCCAGGTCAAGCGCGACCTGCCGCGCCGCTTCTATCGCCAGCTGCCGACCTTGAAACTGCCTGACGGCGGCAGCGTGCCGCGCGCGCTGGCGCTGGCCTGGACCTATGTCGCGCATTCGGACAGTTCCGTTTCGGCGACGATGTTCAAGTCCATCGTCCAGGGTTTTCAGTCGGTCGAGCCGCTGAAGATCGGCGAACTCTGGGCGCTGCCTTCGCTGTTGCGCTTCGTGCTGATCGAAAATCTGCGCCGGCTGGCGGTCAGGGTCAATCGAACCCGTCAGATGCGTCAGATCGCCAACGATGTGGCCGACAAGGTCCTGGCCACCGACGACAGCGCCGACCGGCAGTCGATCCTGTCCAATTTCAGCGCCCACGCACAGGACACCACCTTCGCCACCCAGCTGCTCTATCGCCTGCGCGATGGCTCGCAGAATGCCGGCAAGGCTCTGGAATGGCTGGAAGGCGAGCTCGAAAAGACCGGCTCCGATGCCGAGGAAATCATCATTTCCGAACATCACACGTTGTCCAGCGGCAATGTGACGACGGGCAACATCATTCGCGGCCTGCGCCTCATCAACGACGTCGATTGGACCGTGTGGTTCGAAGGCGTCAGCCGCATCGACACCGTGCTGCGCGAGCGCACCGATTTCGCCGCGCTCGACTTCTTCTCGCGCGACCAGTACCGGACCGCGATCGAGGAATTGGCGCGCCGCTCGAACCTTTCGGAATATCGCGTCGCCGAGAAGGCCATCGAGCTGGCCGGCCACGCCGCCAGCGATGGCGACGGCGACGTCGTTTTAACCGGGTCCGCCCACACCGATGTCGGCTTCTTTCTCGTCGGCCCACGCCGGCTCGAGCTGGAGAAGGCGATCGGCTATCGACCCACCATCAGCCAGACAGTCAAGCGTGCCTTCCGCAAGACCGGCTGGCTCGGCATCGTCGTACCGGTGTTTGCGCTGACGGCGCTGCTTCTCGTCCTCTCAGGCAACGCGCTTGCCAATCTCGGCCTGTCGGTGCCCTCGATCGTCCTCATGCTGGCGCTTTTTGCCGTGCCGGCCAGCGAGGGCGCGCTCGCCTTCTTCAACACGGTCGTTTCGCTGTTCCTGAAACCGACGCGCCTCGTCGGCTACGATTACCGGCACGGCGTGCCGCCCGAGGCGCGCACGCTGGTGGTGGTGCCGTCGCTGATCGGCTCGCGCGACGATGTCGAGGAAAACATCCGCAATATCGAGGTGCATCATCTCGCCAACACGGCCGATGAAATCCATTTCGCGCTGCTGTCGGACTGGCCGGACTCGAAGACCGAGATCGATGCTGCCGACACCGAAATCCTCGAATTCGCGCGTGCCGAGATCGCTCGCCTCAACGCACGCTATCCCTCCGAAGGCGCGCCGCGCTTCTATATCCTGCACCGGCGCCGGCTCTTCAATGCGGCGCAAGGGTCGTGGATGGGCTGGGAGCGCAAGCGCGGCAAGCTGCATGAACTCGACCTTCTGCTGCGCGGCGACAGCGACACCACGTTCCTGCCGCTCGACGTGCCGCTGCCGGAGAACGTCGTCCACGTGATGACGCTCGATGCCGACACGCGCACCACCCGTGACGCGGTCGCCACCCTCGTAGGCAAGCTCTGCCACCCGCTCAACCGGCCGCATTTCGATGCCAGCAAGCGCGTCGTCACCGCCGGCTACGCGATCCTGCAGCCGCGCATCACCGCGTCGCTGACATCAGGCGACGATGCGTCGTTCTTCCAGCGGGTGTTTTCGGCCAATCGCGGCCTCGACCCTTATGTCTTTGCCGTGTCCGATCTCTATCAGGACGTCTTCGGCGACGGGTCCTTCACCGGCAAGGGCCTCTATCACGTCGACGCCTTCGAGGCCGCCCTCCAGGGCCGCATCGAGGAAAACACCATCCTCAGCCACGATCTGCTGGAGGGCGCGCTGGCGAGATCGGCGCTGGTCACCGATGTCGAACTGGTCGAGGACTATCCGACCCGCTACTCGGTCGACGCCTCGCGCCACCATCGCTGGGCGCGCGGCGACTGGCAGTTGCTCGGCTTCATGCTCGATCCGCGCTCCGGCGTGCCTGCGCTGTCGCGCTGGAAGATGATCGACAATCTGCGCCGCTCGCTGACGCCGATCTTCTGGGTGATGGCGGCGATTGCCGGCTGGACGCTGCTGCCCTTCACACAGGCCGCGCAATGGCAGGCCCTGCTGATCCTCAGCCTGTTCATGGCGCCGACATTCGACATCGTCAACGCCATCCTGCCCAAGAGCGGCGACCAGACGCCACGCGGCCATTTCTCGGCCCTGGCACGCGACGTCGCCTTCGGCACCGCCATGGTGGCGCTGAAGATCGTGCTGATGGCGCACAACGCCTGGATGATGGGCGATGCCATCGTGCGCACGCTCTATCGGTTGTTCGTCAGCCGCCAGAACCTTTTGGAATGGCGCACCGCCTCGCAGGCGCACAAGGCGGGCGACAACGATGTCGGTTCCTATTACGGCATGATGTATGGCGCCGTGATCATCGGCTTCGTCGGCCTTGCCATTCCGGTGCTGGCCGACTCGACCGGCGCCTTCGTTGCCTTCTTCTTCGCGCTGTTCTGGATTGGCTCGCCCGCCATCGCCAGCTGGATCAGCCGTTCGGCTGAAACCGAGGATCGCTTGCGCATATCGCAGGCCGATATCCATACTTTGCGCACGGTGGCGCGGCGCACATGGCACTATTTCGAAAGCTTCGTGACGGCAGAGCATCACCATCTGCCGCCCGACAATTTCCAGGAAAGCCCGGCGCCGGTGGTGGCGCCTCGTACTTCGCCCACCAATATCGGCGTCTACCTGCTGTCCGTCGTTTCCGCCCGCGACTTCGGCTGGATCAGCCTGTCCGACGCCATCACCCGCATCGACGCCACCATGGCCACGATCGAGGGCATGCCGCGTGAGCGCGGTCACCTCTTCAACTGGTACGACACCACGACGCTGAAGCCGCTCTATCCGCTCTACATCTCGGCTGTCGACAGCGGCAACCTCGCTGGCCATCTGGTGGCGGTGGCGGCGGCCTGCGCCGAATGGGCCGAGGCGCCCTCCGTCCACCTCCAGGGCGATTTCGAAGGCATTCTCGACACGGTCACCATCCTCAGCGAAAGCCTCGATGATCTGCCCGACGACCGCCGTCAGTTGCGCCCGCTGCGCCAGCGCCTCGCCGACCGTCTCGACGGCATGCGGCGCGCTGTCGACACCATCAAGGCGCAGCCCGAAATGGCGTCGATCCGCACCATCAACCTGGCTGTGCTGGCAGGCGAAATCCGCAAATTGGCCACCGCCATCCATACCGAGGCGGTGTCACCCCAGAGCGACGTCATCGTCGACTGGGCGGCAAGGCTGGAAGCCACCTGCGAAGCGCACGTCCATGACGCACACAGCGACGACAATGCCGTCGAGGCGCTGCGTGCCAAGCTGCTCACCTTACGCGAGCGCACCCGCCGCTATGCCTTCGAGATGGATTTCTCCTTCCTGATGCGGCCGGAGCGCAAGCTGCTGTCGATCGGCTACCGGGTCGAGGAACACCAGCTCGACGAAAGCTGCTACGACCTTCTGGCTTCCGAAGCGCGGCTGACCAGCCTGTTCGCCATCGCCAAGGGCGATCTGCCGACCGAGCACTGGTTCAGGCTTGGCCGGCCGATCGTCGAAATCGGTTTCCAGGGCGCGCTGATGTCCTGGTCCGGCTCGATGTTCGAATATCTGATGCCGCCGCTGGTCATGAAGGAGCCGCAGGGCTCGATCCTCAACCAGACCAGCAAGCTGATCATCAAACGCCAGATCCAGTATGGCCGCCAGAAGAACGTGCCGTGGGGCATTTCGGAGGCCGCCTACAATGCCCGCGACCGCGAACTGACCTACCAATATACCAATTTCGGCGTTCCAGGCCTCGGGCTGAAGCGCGGTCTTGGCCAGAACACGGTGATCGCGCCTTACGCCACCATACTGGCGGCCCAGTTCAATCCGCGTGAAGCCGTGCTGAATCTCGCCCGATTGCGGGAGATCGGGGCGCTCGGCCGCCACGGCTACTACGATGCCGTCGACTTCACGCCGCAGCGCGTGCCGGAAGGCACGGACCATGTCGTCGTCCAGAATTATATGGCCCACCATTCGGGCATGTCGATCGCGGCGGTTGCCGACGCCATCTTCGAAGGTCGCATGCGCGACCGCTTCCACAGCGATCCGGTCATCGAATCGGCCGAACTCTTGCTGCAGGAGAGGGCGCCGCGCGACATCCCGACAGCGACCGTCAGGACCGAGGCCGACGAACGCTCCAAGGACGAGACCGAAGTCGACAGCCCCGACACCCGCATCGTGCTCAATCCGCTGCAGTCGCTGCGGTCGACCAACGTCATGTCGAACGGCCGCTATTCGGTGATGGTCAGCGCGACCGGCTCGGGCTACAGCCGCTGGGGCGATCTCTCCGTCACCCGCTGGCAGCCGGATCCGACCGAGGACCGGCTCGGCTCCTACATCTTCCTGCGTGACGCCGGCACCGGCGACTGGTGGTCGGCTACAGCCGAACCGAAGCGAGCCGCCGAGGAAAAGGCGCAGACCTTGTTCTCCGACGACAAGGCGAGCTTCGTCAAATCGGTGGGCACGTTGCGCTCCGAGGTCGAATGCATCGTCATCTCGGAAGGCAATGGCGAGGGCCGTCGGGTCACGCTCTACAATGACGGTCCGTCCGACCGTCACATCGAAGTGACCTCCTTTGCCGAGCTGGTGCTCGGCCTGGAGGCGTCCGACAACGCGCATCCGGCCTTCTCGAAGATGTTCGTGGAAACCGAAATCTCTGCGAACAACGCGGCGATCTTCGCCACGCGGCGCAAGCGCGAGACCAGCGAGCCCGATATCGCCATGGTGCATTTCGTCACCGATCCGTCCGGATCGGCGCGCGACGCCGAGGCCGAGACCGACAGGCGCGCCTTCATCGGCCGTGGCCGCACCATCGTCGACGCAGCCGCTTTCGACCCGGGCGCCAGGCTGGGCGGCCACTCAGGCTTTACGCTCGATCCCGTCGCCTCGCTGCGCCGACAGGTGCGCGTGCCGGCCAACAAGAAGATATCGCTGACCTTCTGGACAGTCGTCGGCGCCGGCCGTGCCGAACTGGACGAAGCCATCGCCCGCCTCGACCATCCGGAGAGCTTTGCCCGCCAGGCCATGCTTGCCTGGACCCGCAGCCAGGTGCAGACCCGCCATATGGGCCTCAGCCTGACCGATGCCGCCAATGTGCAGAAGCTGGCGCGCTATCTGATCTATCCGGATCCGTTCCTGCGTCTTCCCGCGGAATCCATCGCCTCGGGGCTGGGCAAGCAGTCGAGCCTGTGGCCGACAAGCATTTCCGGCGATTTCCCGATCTTCCTGGTCAGGATCGGCGATGTCGCCGATCTCGAAATCGTCGCCCAGGCGCTGCGGTTCCAGGAATATATGCGCACCCGCGGCATGATGATCGACTTCGTCGTCGTCAACGAGCAGGCGTCCTCCTATGTCCAGGACCTGCAGCGGGCGGTCGAGACGCTGTGCGAAAACAGCCGTCTGCGCGGCAAGGAGCTCGGGCCGCGCCAGCACATTTTCGCGGTGCGCCGCGATCTTATGGACGAGACCACCTACAAGACGCTGCTCGCCGTCGCCCGCGTCGTCCTGCACACGCGCAACGGCACCATCTTCGACCAGATCGAGCGCGCCGAGGCGGCGGCCCTGCAGGCGCGGGATGCTCTGGCAACGTTGCCGATTCCGCGTGAATTGCCGTCGCCGACACCCACGACGCATACTCCTGCCTCGCAGGCGGTGGCCAATGTCAGCGCCGATGGCAGCGGACTCAGCCAATGGAACGGCTTTGGCGGTTTCGACGGCGACGGACGGCACTATGTCGTGCGCCTGGCCGGGCGGCGCACGACGCCGCAGCCGTGGATCAACGTCGTCTCAAACGCCTCGTTCGGCTTCCACACCTCCGCCGAGGGCGCAGCCTTCACCTGGAGCCGAAACAGCCGCGACTACCAATTGACGCCGTGGTCGAATGATCCGGTCTCGAACCGCCCGGGCGAGGGCCTCTATATCTACGATCAGGCCAGCGGCAAGGCATTCTCGCCGCTCGCCGCCATGGTGCGCGATCCCTCGATGACCTACGAGGCCTGGCACGGCCAGGGTTTCTCGACCTTCCGCTCGAAGCGCGGACCGTTGTCGATGGACCTTACCCATGTCGTCGATCCGGTCGATTCCCTGAAAATCTCGCGGCTGCGCATCCAGAATTCCGGCTCGGTGCCGGCGCGGCTGCGTGTCTATGCCTATGCCGAATGGGTGCTCGGCGGGCATCGGTCGCGCACTGCGGCAACCATCGTCCCGTCGCGGGATGCCGCCAGTGGGGCGCTGCTCGCACAAAATCCCTACGGGCTGGATTTCGGCGAGCGGGTTGCGTTCCTGGCGGCCGACGGCGGCGTCCATTCGGTGACGACAGACCGATCGGAGTTCCTGGGCCGGCATGGCTCCAGCGAGCTACCGCAGGCGGTACTGAGCGGTGCGGCGCTGTCTGGCCGTGTCGAGGCCGGCGACGATCCGTGCGCGGCGATTGCCCGCGACGTCGAGATCCCGGCAGGCGGCGACGTGACGCTGCTCTGGCTGCTCGGCGACGCCGAGTCGGTCGAGGAGGCGAGCGCGCTGGTGCAGGAGCATCGGGCCAAGGACTTCGACCAGCGATTGGCCGACAATGAGCGCGAATGGCGCGGCTTCCTCGACACCATCCAGGTCGAGACGCCCGACAAGGCGCTCGACGCCATGGTCAATCACTGGCTGCCCTATCAAAGCCTGGCCTGCCGCATCCGCGCCCGCTCGGCCTTCTATCAGGCCAGCGGCGCCTTCGGCTTCCGCGACCAGTTGCAGGATACGCTGGCGCTGCTGGCGCATGACCCGCAGTTGGCGCGCGACCAGATCCTCAACGCGGCGCGGCGGCAGTTCCCCGAAGGCGACGTGCAGCACTGGTGGCTGCCGCGCACGGGTGCTGGCGTACGCACGTTGATCTCCGACGACGTAGTCTGGCTTGCCCACGCTACGGCGCGCTATTTGCTGGTCACTGGCGATGCCTCCATCCTCAAGGAGCAATTGGCCTTCATCGATGGACAGCCGCTGGGCGAGGGCGAGCACGATGCCTTCTTCACCCCGGAAATTTCGAAGAAGACAGCGACGCTCTACGACCACTGCGCGCGTGCGCTCGATCTCGCCATCAAGCGCAGCAGCCCCGCGGGCCTGCCGCTGATCCTCGGCGGCGACTGGAACGACGGCATGAACCGCGTCGGCGAGCACGGCAAGGGCGAGAGCGTCTGGCTCGGCTGGTTCCTGTTGAAGACGCTGGGCGATTTCGCCCCCGTCGCCAAGACCGAGGGTGATGCCAAGCGAGCACAGGCCTGGGCAAAGCATGGCGATGTTCTGAAGCGGGCGCTGGAGAGCACCGCATGGGACGGCGAATGGTACCGGCGCGGCAGTTTCGACGACGGCACGCCTTTGGGGTCTCGCAACTCGCAGGAGTGCAAGATCGACTCGATCGCCCAGTCTTGGAGCGTGCTTTCGGGAGAGGGCGATCCGGCACGCTCGACGACCGCGATGGAGCAAGCAACGAAGCTGCTCGTCGACGACAAGCTGAAGATCGTCAAGCTGTTCACGCCGCCATTCTCGAAGACGGAAAAGGACCCCGGTTACATCAAGAGCTATCCGCCTGGCGTGCGCGAGAATGGCGGCCAGTACACCCACGCCGCCACATGGTTCGTCATTGCGCTTGCCGAGATGGGGCAGGTCGACGAGGCCTATCGTTGTTTCTCGATGCTGAATCCCATCAACCACGCGACCGACGAGGCCACGGCCGAGCACTATCGAGTGGAGCCCTATGTCGTGGCGGCCGACATCTATGCCGGGGACGACAATGCCGGCAACGGCAAGGGCGGCCGTGGCGGCTGGACCTGGTATACCGGCTCTGCCGGCTGGCTCTACAGGGCTGCGGTCGAAGGCATTCTGGGCATCGAACGGCGCGGCAAGCGTGTCCAGTTCAAGCCGAAGCTGCCAAGCCACTGGGATGGGTACTCGGCAAATCTCAAAATGCTGGGGGCGGAACTCAAGGTTCGTGTCATTCGCGACAATAAGGCCAAGGCCGTGTCGCTGGAGGTGAATGGGGCAAAGACCAAGGCTTCGGCAGTCGAGCTGAAGGACGGCGAAGTTGCCGAGGTGGTCATCAGGATCCCGGCCTGAGGCCTGTTGCCCAAAAAGCATGCGCTCGGAGCGGGGGTTCCGGGCCGCGACTTTTGTCACCACGGCGGGATGAGAGGCCCCATCCCGCCTGGCGTTGCCGTCTGCCGTTGAGGGGCATCCCGCCGAGAAGTCTATGTAATCAAAGGCTTGAGGCGCCCCATAGGAGTAGCCGCGAGCGGTGAGGGTTTGGCCACCCTTCGCCTGGAAGGGCATCCTGCAGCTTTGTTTTGCTTTATACTTCGCGAAAGGCGATTTCGGCCTCAGTCATCCGCCCGACATTGTTGCTGATTAAAATTATGGCAGCACGTGCCAACTGCCATGATTTCGCCGCATGCCTGACATTTTACCTGTCTTCTCAAACCGTTAGGTGATCACGGCAGATTTCGGAACGTCGCCATCTTTTGTTCGCTCTAAGGGAACTGAAGGGGTACACGGCCATTGTTTTGCGACGTATCAACCGGTACGAATAAAATGATGCAGTGCACAATAAACAGCGTGGCGGAGTAACTGGGGTGACCCTTCTGCAAATCTACTGGCGAGCTCTCGGTTATCTGGCCGCGGACAGGAAACGCGTTGCGTTGATCTGTTCGGCCAACGTGGCTCTCGCCATCGTAGCGCTTCTCGAGCCGATTATGTTCGGTCGCGTCATCGGCGCCATCTCCGAGCGTGGCTCTGTCTTCACCACCCTGATCATGTGGGCCGGTCTCGGCGCCTTCAACATCGTTGCCTTCGTCATGGTGGCGCGCGGCGCTGACCGCTTTGCCCATGCTCGGCGCAGCGAAGTGCTTTGCGAGTCGTTCGAGCGCGTGATCACCATGCCGCTCGCCTGGCACCATCAGCACGGCACCTCCAATGCGCTGCACACGATGCTGCGTGCCGTCGAAACCCTGTTCAGCCTTTGGCTCGAATTCATGCGCCAGCATCTGTCCACGGCTGTCGCCCTCGTACTGCTGGTTCCGACCGCGATCAGCATGGACCTGCGCATGTCGCTGGTGCTGCTTGGCCTCGGGCTGCTCTATGTCGGCATCGGCCGGATGGTCATGCGCCGCACCAAGGCGGGCCAGGCCGCGGTCGAGCGCCACTACCACAAGGTGTTCGCGCATGTGACCGACTCGGTCAGCAACGTTGCAGTGCTGCAGAGCTACAATCGCCTCGGCCACGAGGCCGATACGCTGCGCCGCTACGTCAAGAACCTGCTCGACGCGCAGAACCCTGTGCTCGACTGGTGGGCGCTGGCCAATGCCTTGCACCGTCTGTCATCGGCAATCTCGATGCTGATCGTGTTGTCGATCGGCTCCTATCTCGTGACTCATGGTCAGTTGGGTGTCGGCGACGTCATTGCCTTCACCGGTTTTGCCACGATGCTGATCGCTCGCCTCGACCAGATGTCGGCTTTCGCGAACCAGATTTCCGAGGCCCGTGCCAAGCTCGAGGATTTCTACCATCTCGAGGACTCCGCGGCTGATTCCGCCGAGCCGGACGGCTTGCGCGATCTTTCCAACGTCACCGGCCATGTGCGCTTCGAGAATGTCGGCTTTGAATTCGCCAATTCCGGCCAAGGCATCGACGACGTGTCCTTCGAGGTGCAGGCGGGCCAGACCGTCGCCATCGTGGGCCCGACGGGTGCCGGCAAGACCACGCTCATCAACCTGCTGCAGCGTGTCTTCTCGCCGTCCCATGGCCGTATACTGATCGACGGCATCGACACCCGCACCGTGACCCGCAAGTCGGTGCGCCATTCGATCGCCACGGTGTTCCAGGATGCCGGCCTGCTCAACCGCTCGATCGAGGACAACATCCGTGTCGGCCGCGCCGATGCAAGCAATGACGAGATCCATGCCGCCGCCAATGCGGCTGCCGCACAGGACTTCATCCTGTCCAAGAGCAATGGCTACGACACGGTGGTTGGCGAACGTGGCGGCCAGTTGTCGGGCGGCGAACGTCAGCGCATCGCCATTGCCCGTGCCGTACTGAAGGACGCACCGATCCTGGTGCTCGACGAGGCGACCAGCGCGCTCGACGTCGAGACCGAGGACCGCGTCAAGGAAGCGATCGACGAACTGCGCCGCGACCGCACCACCTTCATCATCGCCCACCGCCTGACCACCGTTCGCGACGCCGATCTGGTCGTGTTCATGGACAAGGGCAGGGTGGTCGAGATGGGCGGCTTCACCGAGCTGTCGCTGCGCAATGGCCGCTTTGCCAGCCTGCTGCGCGCTGGCGGCCTGCTCAACGACGAGGAGGTCCGCCGCCTCAGCCGCACCGTGCTGCAACAGCAGGAAGCGGCCGCCTGATCAGGCACGTCTTTGCCTTCTCCCACAGGGGCTAGCGTGCGCACACATTTGCTTCGGGTTCATTTTTGTGAGGCGAGAACGAAGCCGTCGACGATGGCGTTGAAGCGTCTGAGGCCTTGGGTGAAGGTGATGGGTCCTGGCGGGCGTTCCTTTTC
>NZ_RZQT01000008.1:0-91795 GCF_003998485.1 Mesorhizobium sp. M7A.F.Ca.CA.001.04.2.1 | reverse complement strand
GACCGGCCCGGCCGGCATGGCGGCTGCCCAGCAGCTTGGCCGCGCCGGTCACGACGTCCATGTCTACGAGCGCGAAAGCCGGCCCGGCGGGCTGATGCGCTACGGTATTCCCGACTTCAAGATCGAGAAGCACTATATCGACCGGCGCATCGAGCAGATGCAGGGCGAGGGCGTGACCTTCCATTGCGGCGTCAATGTCGGGGTCGACAAGCCGGTCGCCGAACTGCTCGCCGAACATGATGCCGTGCTCTATTGCGGCGGTTCCGAAACGCCGCGCGCGGCCGGTATTCCCGGCGACGATCTCGGCGGCGTGCATGACGCGATGCCCTATCTGGTGCAGCAGAACAGGCGTGTCGGCGGCGAACCGATCCAGTCGGTGGCGTGGCCGTCGCATCCGATCCTCGCCGGCGGCCAGCATGTGGTCGTCGTCGGCGGCGGCGATACCGCGTCCGACTGCGTCGGCACCGCCTTCCGCCAGGGCGCGGTCCGCGTCACCCAGCTCGACATCCGTCCGCAGCCGCCGGAAAAGGAAGACAAGCTTTCGGTCTGGCCCTACTGGGCGACCAAGATGCGCACCTCGTCCTCGCAGGCCGAAGGCGCCGAGCGCGAGTTTCAGGTGGCGACGCTCGAGTTCATCGGCGAAGACGGCCAGCTGACCGGGGTCAAATGCTGCGAGGTCGACGAAAAGCGCAAGCCGATCGCCGGCAGCGAATTCGTCATTCGTGCCGATCTCGCGTTCATCGCCATCGGCTTTGCCGGGCCAGCCGCTCGCGGGCCGGTGTCGGAACTGGCCGGCCAGATGAAGATCGCCATTGACAGCCGCCGCTCGAAGAATGTCGAGGCCAATGACCGGGACTACAGGACCAGCGTCGAAAAGCTCTATGCGGCGGGCGACGTGCGGCGCGGCCAGTCGCTGGTCGTCTGGGCGATCCGCGAGGGCCGCCAGGCGGCGCGCGCCATCGATGAGGCGCTGATGGGATCGAGCGTGCTGCCGCGCTGAGTCCGTCTCGAGACCCTACTTGTGCGGCCACCTGAAGGCGCTTTCCGCCCTTCCGCTGCCCCGGGCAGCTTACGGACTGATCGCCGTGGTCGTTTCGGTTGTGGCCCCGGCCGCAGGCTGCCGCCTTGGCGGCCAAGAAAAATCGTCGGCGCGGCCGGGCGAAGCAGCGCTGGGTTTAAGTGCTTGGGGTGACACGGCGTGATCTCCGCCGTTGGCGGGAACAGGGCAGTGCAATAGTACTGCCCTGTTCCTTTTGATCAGAGGCCAGTGCGGATTTCTTCGGCAAGCGCCCTCAACGTCGTCTCGACGTCATCGCCGTTTGCCATCTTCTGCATCGCCACGGCCCATGCGTTCATGGCTTCGCCGAAGCCGACACGCGGTGTGAAAGCCAGCGCGGCTTGATCCTGTATCTTTTTGAAGCTGTCAACGAAGTTGTTGAACTCGGGCTGCGAAGCGTACTTAGTCTAGGTATCGTCCTGCCAGGTCGACGTGCGCGGCGGATTGACGAGCTGGCCAGCAAGGGCACCCTTGAGCGCCACCTGCTTGGAGGTGGCCCACGGGATGAACAGCCAGGCCGTGCCCTTCTTTTCGGAAGCCGCGTTCATGGCGAGAGCCTAGATCCAGATGTCAGAATCCAAGCTCGTGGCGCTCGGTGCGTGCAGCGGCGGAGCGAAGGCGATCTTGCCGGATGCCGGCTTCCCCGCAACATCGTTCCAGAAGCCGAACATTTTTGAGTCGATCGTCATCGCGGTGCGGCCGGACGAGATGCCGTCCACGACCTGGTTCCAGTTATCATTGGCGAAGGAAGGAGCCGCGCACTTCTTGATCATGTCCGAATGTAGTCGTATCCAGCATCGGTAAGCTTCGGATCACTCATGTATTTGTCCAGCAGGCGCCACTCGGAGCGAGGTCCTACGCGGGCTGAATGCCAGTGCCGAACACATCCCATGCTGGCGACTTCGTCGTCAGTTGGATCGTCATCTTGTTCCAGTAAGAATCGTCTGGGTAGAGTTCCGGCGTGACCTTGATGCCGGGTCAGCTTCTCGAACTCCGGAAAGTTGCGCAGCGAGAGCATCCGCATAGGGGTGGATGTCGTAGGCCCAAGTTATGCTGGTCCCTTCGAATTGACGCCAGTTCACGGTGTCGGCAGCGGCCGAATTAGTGAGCGATGCCGAAACGGCAAGAAACGCCAAGTCAAAAGCAAGCTGTTTGCGTAGCGACGCGCACCTGTAACGAGTACGGGGAATGAGCGACCCATGTAATCCTCCCTGGGGCATTTTGCCAATTTTTGGGTCCACTCCTCCATCCCGAGTTTGCTCATAGCCACAATAAGCGGTTTCCAACGACCTCGCTCTGAATGCACCAGGCCAACTGGGTAAAAACGGGTAACCGGCACTTAAAGGCGATGTAGTATCGCCACCAGAAATACTGCTCCGTGGTGCTGGCCTTTGCCTGGGGGCGCAACACGGCAACTACCCGCTCAAAACGGTTGGTCCTCTACCTCTTATTCACCGTCGCTTTCCTCGCGGCCTAACCCGGCCGGAATATCCGTTGCCAGAAAAAGGCCTCGCGGCCGGTTCGAGGCGCATCCCTCCTCCGAAGCAGCACGCTCAAGTATCGTCACAAGCCCCGAGCGCTTCGCGTTCGGCGATGTCCAAATTCCGACAATGTCGGATACAGTCAGATCTACTGGATTGCGTTTGAATGGTTTTCTCATTTGGCACAGTACATGCGGGTCATCCGCAAAACACGTGACCGACCAACAAGATTTCGCATGATCACCTTACCACAACATACAGCCGCCGCGGAACAATCACTTGGCCCCTGATCGCCCGCCCCGGCACCACAACCGGAGTCATCGATGTTCTGACAGGCTGCCCAAGGATACCTGCTGCAACAGGGCTTGCCCTGGTGACGACCACTCCGGCTCCGCCGGTTACCGACGAGGGCAAAGTGACGGATTTCCTGCTTTTCAACGGCATGGAGGTGGCTGTCATTCCCGACCACCGCGCCGGTCGTCACCCATATGGTCTGGTGCAGGATCGGCAGCGCGGATGAGCTGCCGGGGATATCTGCATGTCTTCGAGCATCTGATGCTCAAGGCGCCTCGTGACGAGCACGGCTCCGTCGCCTGGAGAGATTGAACCCAAAGGGAGATTCAGATGTCTGAAGCGAATCAGGAAAAGTTGGACGCATTCTTGGGGAAAATGGTCGGCGATCTCGGTGCGATCGCAACGGGCGCGGGAGTCCTGCTGGGGGACAGACTCGGCCTGTTCAAGGCATTGCGCGAAGGCGGCAAGATGACGGCCGCCGAACTTTCGACACGCACCGGCACCCAGGAACGCCTCGTAAGGGAATGGCTTTCCGGGCAGGCGGCGGCGGGTTACGTCGACTACGATGAAGCGAGCGACAAATTCTATCTCAACGCCGAGCAAGAGCTGGTGTTCGCTGATGAAGACAGCCCGGCCTTCATGGCAGGCGCATTCGAGTTCCTGTCCGCGCTGTGGCTCGATGAAGAAAAGGTGAGGCAGGCATTCCAGTCCGGCAAGGGCGTCGGGTGGCACGATCATAGCGCGTGTCTGTTTCGCGGTACGGAACGGTTCTTCCGTCCAGGCTACAATGCCAATCTGATCGACTCCTGGCTGCCGGCCTTGGAGGGCGTCGTCGAGAAGCTCGAACGCGGCGTGGACGTCGCGGATGTTGGATGCGGTCATGGTGCATCGACCGTGCTCATGGCACAGGCCTTCCCCAATTCGCGCTTCGTCGGCTTCGACTATCATGCCCCTTCGATTGAGCGCGCCCGCAAGGCGGCCGAGGTAGCCGGCGTCGGCGTTAACACGCGGTTCGACGTGGCGGCCGCCAAGAGCTATCCCGGAACCTATGACCTCGTCACATTCTTCGATTGCCTTCACGACATGGGCGACCCGACGGGCGCCGCCACCCATGTCCACGGATCGCTCAAGCCGGACGGCACGTGGATGATCGTCGAGCCGTTCGCGCATGATCATCTGGCGGCGAACCTCAATCCCGTCGGCCGCGTTTACTATGCCGCTTCCACTTTTGTGTGCACGCCCGCATCCGTGTCGCAGGAAGTCGGGCTCGCGCTTGGAGCCCAGGCCGGTGAGGCGAGGCTGCGCAAGGTTGTGACCGGCGGCGGCTTCAAGCGATTGCGTCGCGCCGCGGAGACACCGTTCAACATGGTGCTGGAGGCCCGCCCTTAGCGTGGCCGTCGCCAGAAATTGCAGCTCATCGCATTTGATGAAGATCACCGCCAAAAATCCGGACGCATCGGGCACATTTTCAAGGCGCCTGGGTTCACGCAGAGGTCGCTGCCGAGTTGTGTGCCAAGAGTCCCATACGTTGCGGCTCAGAAAGGACCCGACGCACGGCTACGAACATGCCCATAGCGATGGCCGCTATAATCACATATGCCCACCATGGCGCGTTCACAAAGCTGGTAAGCCACGTCGCACCGAACGCGCTTACGACAAAAACGAGAGCCTCGATAAAAAGACTGAGCCTGTACACATTGAGTCGTCTCATCCTCATACCACCCATCCAAGGACTGAGCTTGTTGCGCTACTGCGACAGCAGCCTAACATATTGGAGAGCGCTCACTATTTCTATGCTGAACAGTCTCGCCTGAGTATATGTTTTAGCTAGTCGCTAATTATGGAATTCTGCCAGTCTGCATTTCCCCCTGATCTGATGTAGAGCAGCTTCCAAGTGGGAATTAGTCCCCCATCGACCGGATCGGGCGACACGAACATGCGCTGAAGGCTTGGCGGAACGGCTACTGGGACCATGATGCTACTCGAATGCAAGATAGTGTCAGAACGTCCCGGGAAGGCTGCAGGCAGGGGATGTCAGGTCAATCAGCCTATAGATATGATACCGCCCATTCGCTGAGACTTCACGATGGGCATAGGAGGTGGGAATTCGTGCCTTGAGATGGACGCGGCTGTCGGAGCAGGCGAGCACGGCAGCAGCGATGGCCTGAACCTTCGGGCCGCTGACAAAAACGTTCACCACCGCACGCGAGCCGAACCCGTCGAGATACGTCTCGAAAGCATCGAGGTGGGCCATCAGCCCGAAAGCCTGGATGTCGCGAACTTCGCCATCTTCGAGCCGGTGGGTTTCACGTACCTTGGCCACCTGTTGATCGAGCAAAGCATCGATATGCGCATTCTTCTCGCTTCTTGGGACGAGGAGCGAGATCCGTTCCGGACTGACGATATCGATCAATCCGTAGAATACGTCTGCATCTCCTCCGATCCCCACGAGCAGGACTTTCTCTTCGCCCATTCCTCCGCTGCCTTGAAGATGAGGGACGGTGACGTATCGGTCCAAGCCGCTGGAAAAATCCTCTTTGCCGATCGCGTTCCCGTAGATACCTTCGGCGTACCCGAATTCGAGAGACTGAATCGACATTTTCTTGAATGCCACCGCAATCAGCCATTGGATGTAGATTCGCGGCATCGTCGAGCACTCGACGAAAACCTTCCGCAGGCTTCCTTCGTATGAGCCACATGAAGCGGCCATCTGAGTGAGCAGGTGATCGAGGAGATTGATGTTCTTCTGATACTCGATGGAAGGCTCGAGGGTGATCACAGTCACTTCGACGCCCCATCGGGTACCCATAGCGATGAGCTTTCGCCGGTTTTCTTCGACGGCTGGGACGTTCGCTTCCTTCAGAGCAAAGTCCAGAACCACGATCTTGCCGACCTTCAGGTCAAGATGGTTTTCGAACGCGGCGAAACGCGTTTCCCATCCAAGCGCGACGATCGCGATATCTGCCTTCATCGTTTCGCAGGTACCTGCATCTCTCGCCTTCTCGGTGACGGCCAGATGGCCGAAGACTCGATACTCGACAGTTGAAGCGGTCATTCGAGATCGCTCTCGAAAAGCGAGTGCTGGAATTCGGTCTTGAGTGCGGGCCGCGCGACGAGCTCCTTAAACACCGAGTCGGCCCAGTCTTCTGGGAGCCGATGCCTGGTAAAAAGCAGGTCGACCATCCGCGCCGCAGGGATTGTGTTGATTTCGTACGGGCCGCGATAGGAGAACCCGAAGTAAGGTGCAAATCGCCGATGCAATCTGATCATCATCTCCTTCGATGCGGGGTCGGCGCGGTCCACCTCAAAGTTGCCGGCGGCGGAGACCTCCCGGATAAACCCATCCCTTTCCGCCCGACGCAGGACCTCGTCCAGTTTTCCGCTGGGTTGCTCCAGTCGGTTCACCAGCGAGCGCATTTCCTTTAGATCGACCCTGAAAATGCCTCTCTCTGTCGTTCCTAGAGCATTTTCTTCGGCAAACTCTGTCTGGAGGCGAGCGGTCAGGTAACCCAACGCCCGCACCATGCGCACGCTCTCTTCTTCGTACGGATGTGAAAGCGCCTGAAGTCCATCAAGCTTCCGTTGAGAGGCGGCGTTCACAGCCTGTCTCTGCTGTTCGAGATGAATCTGTAAATCCGAGTTGATGAATTCCACCAGTTTTCGTGGATCACTGGAACTCGGAACACTGCGGCGGAAGATCTCTCCCATTATATCAAGGAAATCGCGTATACAGACGTCGCTCAATGATGTGATGATCTGGTGCCCTACGTACGGGTAGTCATGGAGACGCAGCATCTGGCACGCTTTCAGAAAAGCCCATCCCTGTTTCCGGGCGATCGACCTCTTCAGATTTGAAGCATCCGCCTTGCTCATGGGCCGGCGCTTGATTTCCGGGTTCATGAGCGCGAGCGCCAGCCCTTCGGCATAAGGGCGCGCTTTTCGATCAAGAAGGAATTGCTGCTGATCCGCCGTCCTCAAATTCACGGAGAGGAATTCACGTGCTGCATCAGCAAGTGCCACAAGCTCTTCTCTGCCCTCGGAATGACCCGATATGATAACCCGCTCGATGATGTCATTGACGGAAAGCCGCCCCAGCCGGTTTTTGAGCGAAAACGCGCTGAGCGCATCGTTGCGCTCGAGATCACTCCGCAGATGGTCAGGAAGCGCATAGTACAGCCGAAGCGACGACACGTTCTCGCACAGCGTGGCGAACTCCCTCGGATCGACTGAATCAAGATTCTCGACGTCCCGGTCAGCATTCGAGAGCGACTGGCCGGGTATGATCGTCCGGATCGTGTCGTAGAGACCGCCGATGTAGGCGAGGACCCATTTCACGTTGCCCCGCGTCTTCCTCACCAAGGTGTTCAGGAACTGCTGTTGGAGCGGTGTCAGTGCTTCACAGTCGTCAATCAGGATCTTGAAGAAAGGCGCCCTGTCACCGGCGAAAGATGGGCCATTTAAAAGTGGAGTGATCGCGGTCGCGACCTTGTTAATGATCGCGCCAGGGTCTGTCGCTCTGAAGCCGGTCGCTACGGCATCGGCGGCAAAGAAGAACGCGTTGAAGCATTCGTCGACGTACCGGGTTATCCTACCCCGCAGCTCATCGATGCTGAAGAAGTCGAGACGGGCAGGTTGGGGTATGAAGTGCAGCACTTCGCGATGCAGTGCCAGGGCGACGTCCCTATCTTCGGAGGCCCGGTATTTCAAGTGGCCGTCGCGTCTGAGCTGGCCGATGCTCTCGAGCAGGCGTTCGACTATCTTCAGCTCCAGATAGTGAGAGAAGATTACGAATTGCCGCGGGATCACGGCGGCCGTGTCGAAGCGTATCCGCTCCGGAATGAGGTTCAGAACCGCGTTGTCGATTAGGGGCGAGAATGTCTCATTGAGCTGGAAGAAGACGCCATACCAGCCGAGCTTGCCGACTTGGTCCGCGAGACTTTTGTCTTCGAGGATATGGACTGTGGAAAGCGAGCGAAGAATGCTGGTCTTGCCACTGCCTCTCGTCCCTGCGACGAAGACCGGCTTGGCGGCGGCAGAAATCAAGGCCGACTTCTGACTGAACCACAGTATCGGGCGGCTTTCGTACTCGATCCTGTTCGGGCCGAACGGATTCTGCATCGCTATTCGTCCCTTACCTTAATGCGCCAGGCCGAGTTTGCCTTCGTGAGGCCGTCTATCTCGACGGCGCGCGCCGCTTGGAGCATCAGAAGAGAGTCTTCCAGATCTAGCCCGAGCTCGGCGGAGCCGGCAATCTCAGTGATCTCGTCCCAGAAGAGTAACCCATTCCCGCGCCTGGTGGCATGGTCGCGGAGTCGGCGCAGCAGGTCAAACGTGTCGTTGTTAAGAAAGGCCTTGCCGTTGGACATGGTCGAGATAAAGCAATGTTCGCCTTCCATGACCGTCCCGTCGGCGACATTGGTGCGGTAGGGTATAAGTCGGATGCCGACGAGCTCTCCCTGATCGGTCGTGAAGAAGACGAGCTCATTGAAACCTGATTGTATCTCTGGTGCTGAGATGCAGATCAATTTGCCGTCCGGAAACCTTGGATCGTTGACGATCTCGACCGGATCAGCATGTATGTGTCCATGCAGGTATACGATAGGCTTGTTACCCTGCAGCAGCTGAGTTCTGACAAATCCGCTGTTGAGCATCTCCGCGTATGGCGTAATGCGCGGAGTCTTTTGTGGCAGCAGATTGTGATGGCCGATCATGATGCCGTAACGCATGTCGGGCTGCTGGAGCAATTCCTGTAGGCCTGCAAGCATCTCACGCGAGATGTATGGCGTGTCCATCTGACCGTAATACTCGTCGTCGGACGCCTCCTTGTCTGGATCGCTGGGAGGTGTCGCGGGCGAATGTCCCGAGATGTCCGGCGAGCCGAGATCTACAGGTTCTGTAGAAGGACTGAGTGCCTCGAGACGATCACGAAGGAACGCGGGAAGGTTCTGAAGCTCCCAACTGCCTATTGCTGTGTTGACGAGGATGAAGTTTGCGCCTGCGGATCCTGTCGGAAGTCTGAAGTGCACGGGTTGGTCCACGGGAACGGTCTGCCAACCCAAGCGGGCGGCTAAACTCGCCATTTCGCTGAATTTCTCAGTCGGTCCAAGTTCGCGCGCGTCATCACGGTTCACATCGTGATTTCCCGGTACGAATATCAACGGAAGCGCCTTTGAACTGCGTCCCTGTGCGCGGCAGAGCAACGTGAAATGCTGGAATGCCGAAGCAATGAAGGTCTTGTCGCCACGGCTCGTGAAATCCCCCATGAAGGCGATCGAATCCAAGGGCTTCGAAGTCGTCAGCCGCCGAAGTTTCGTCAAGACGGCACGCAGCGAAGACGCGCGTAGCTTCTGCGTTATTTTCGGAGCGAACTTGCTATCCTTGGCATCGATGTTGCTAGAGGAAGGATGCCAGTCCGGATAGTGAATATCGCCTACTTGAAGGATTCGCACCCGCCGCATAACTCGCCCCCCTGCCGAGAGCCATAGACTAATCCGTTCGCTTTTGCCAAGCGCGAACGATCATCCGCAGTGTCCTTAACGAGGTAGCCTGCACTTTTCGAGAATTGCCACGGCGGCTATTTTTGGGGTGTGAAGCACACGAGACCCGCGACGTGAGACCCAGTTGCTCAATGCCCAGTTGCTCAATGAGCTTTCTTACGAATAAGGGAGAATTTCCGCGGCCGGACTATCTCTGAGCGAGCGTGCATGACTGCCAACGGAAGGTCTTGCACGCACCCTTGCGATCTTGAGCAATGGTCGCCATGACTTTCTTCTTGTAGGCTTTTGAGTGGCCCAGCCTGCGATCACCAGACCCCACCGATTCTAAAGAGCGTGGCAGATGGGATAGTCGAGGTTGCCCGTGCACAATCACGCTCAGGGCTTGCGCCGCCCAGAGGACACGCTGAAAAGGCAGATTGGGGCGCAAGCACGCCATTCACGAGAGGTTCGACATGAAGACCATGCAAGAAAAAGACATTCCGGCATTCGTACAAGCAGTTGTGGACGCCGGCTGCAACATTTGCGCGATTGGCAACTTGGGATACGTCTTTGGCGATGCTGATTTCACGCCAGCGCAACGGAGGGCCGTCGAGCCACAGCTGCGTAGGATTGCTGAAATCTACGGCGAACGCGATCATCTCATAAACGAGATAGCTGTATATCTGCGGTCGATCGGACGCCATGTCGAGGTTGAGCCGAAGACAGGTATTTCCCGATGGCCCAGATCGCGAGAAGCCGTCTTCCAACCTCTGAATCCTAAAGGAGGTGACCCCCAAGGCCGTTCGTCACCTTCGACCAGAATAACCACATCCGTGACCGCCTGAGCTACTTGGTCGATACGCTCACATGGCCAATACAGTTTCTCCATCCTTCACGAAGCGAATGAGGCTTTGGCCACGGTCTACGGGGCGTGACTTGTCCCCGATGCATGCGCGAGCTCTCCGCCCGGCTGGCCGCCGGCCGTCGCCACCGGCCGAAGGCGCCCGAATGCGCTTGACAAGATAGCGTCAGCCCGTTCAACCTGAGGCATTCACCAGGGGAGTCCCGGTAAGGGGCTGAGATACTGCTGGCTTTCGCGGCGCAGTGACCCGTTGAACCTGATCCAGTTCATACTGGCGTAGGGACGGTGCAAGCGCTTTGCGGGAGTTTACGCCCGAGGTCCTGCTGTAGCAGGTCTACAGAAGCGTCTTTTCATCCTTCCGGCACAGAACTGGGTCTCCAATGCATGAGCAAAGGAGCCTCACGATGAATGCCCTCACTCCAGCCGTGTCGACGGGACCGCTGCCCGCCTCACGGAAAATCCACAAGTCCGGCGTCCTCTATCCGCACATCAAAGTGCCGATGCGAGAAATCTCCGTCCATCCGACGGCGGGTGAACCGCCCGTCACCGTCTATGATCCGTCCGGCCCCTATACGGACCCGACTGTCGAAACCAGCATCGAAAAAGGCCTTGCCCGGCTTCGCCACGAATGGGTCACGGCGCGTGGCGATGTCGAAGCCTATGACGGCCGCCACGTCCGGCCGGAAGACAATGGATTCGCCACCGGCGAGCGCCTGACACCGGAATTTGCGATACGCAATCGGCCGCTCAAGGCCAAGCAGGGCAAGGCGGTGACCCAGCTTGCCTATGCGCGCGCCGGCATCATCACGCCAGAAATGGAGTTCGTAGCCATCCGCGAGAATCTCGGCCGCGAGGTGATGCGCGGCAAGCTGCAACGCGACGGCGAAGCCTTCGGCGCGGCGATCCCAGATTTCGTCACACCCGAATTCGTGCGCGACGAGGTGGCGCGCGGACGCGCAATCATTCCCGCCAACATCAATCATCCCGAGAGCGAGCCGATGATCATCGGTCGCAATTTTCTGGTCAAGATCAACGCCAACATCGGCAACTCGGCTGTCACATCATCGATGGCCGAAGAGGTCGAAAAAATGGTCTGGGCGATCCGCTGGGGCGCGGACACGGTGATGGACCTGTCGACCGGCCGCAACATCCACAACATCCGCGACTGGATCGTGCGCAATGCGCCGGTGCCGATCGGTACGGTGCCGCTCTATCAGGCGCTGGAAAAGGTCAACGGCATCGCCGAGGACCTGAACTGGGAGGTCTACCGCGACACGCTGATCGAGCAGGCCGAGCAAGGCGTCGACTATTTCACCATCCACGCCGGCGTGCGGCTGCACTACATACCGCTGACCGTCGACCGGGTCACGGGCATCGTCTCGCGCGGCGGCTCGATCATGGCCAAATGGTGCCTGCACCATCATCGGGAGAGCTTCCTCTACGAGCATTTCGAGGAGATCTGCGACATCGCCAGAGCCTATGACGTCTCCTTCTCGCTCGGCGACGGCCTTCGTCCCGGTTCAATCGCCGATGCGAACGACGCGGCGCAATTCGCCGAACTGGAAACACTTGGAGAACTCACCAAGATTGCCTGGGCAAAGGACTGCCAGGTGATGATCGAAGGCCCGGGCCATGTCCCCATGCACAAGATCAAGCAGAACATGGACAAGCAGCTCGCAGTGTGCGGTGAGGCGCCGTTCTACACGTTGGGGCCGCTGACGACCGACATCGCGCCCGGCTATGACCACATCACCTCAGGGATAGGTGCCGCCATGATAGGCTGGTTCGGCACCGCAATGCTTTGCTACGTCACGCCGAAAGAGCATCTCGGCCTTCCCGACCGCAACGACGTCAAGATTGGCGTGATCACCTACAAGATAGCCGCCCATGCAGCCGATCTGGCGAAGGGCCATCCGGCAGCGAAAACCAGGGATGATGCCCTTTCGCGCGCGCGCTTCGAGTTCCGCTGGGAGGACCAGTTCAACCTGTCGCTCGACCCCGAAACCGCACGGTCCTTCCACGACCAGACCTTGCCCAAGGAGGCGCACAAGCTGGCACATTTTTGTTCGATGTGCGGACCGAAATTCTGCTCGATGCGCATCTCCCATGACATCCGCGCGGAGGCGCAGAAAGAGGGCATGGCGGCTATGGCGGCGAAATATCGCGAAGGTGGCGATCTCTACATGCCAGCTGACGAGACCGGCGTACCGCTCATGCCAGAGGCGCCGGAACCGTCATGAGGGTTCTGGTCAAAGGGGCCGGCGTCGCCGGCCTCACCGCGGCGTTCGAGCTCGCCGTCCGCGGTGCCGCGGTGACCGTTGTGGAGACACGGCATGGCCTCGGCGGCAATGCGTCGTGGTTCGCCGGCGGCATGCTGGCGCCCTGGTGCGAGCGTGAGAGCGCCGAGCAGCCGGTGCTGGATCTCGGACGCGACGCCGCCGACTGGTGGGATGACGCGCTGCCCGGTCAGGTGACACGGGCCGGAACGCTGGTCCTGGCCGCGCCGCGTGATACTGGCGAGCTTGACCGGTTCGCCACTCGCACGTCGGGGCATCGGCGTGTCGATGACGACGAAATCGCGGTCCTGGAGCCCGACCTCGCCGGCCGGTTCCGGCGCGGATTGCTGTTTCCCGATGAGGCTCATCTCGACCCGCGCCAGGCAATCGCCGCACTTCATGAAAAGCTGGCGACCATGGGTGTCAAATTCCACTTCGGCTGCGACGCCCGGCCTATTTCGGGTTTCGCCCGTCGGATAGACTGCATGGGAATGGCAGCGGCCGATGACAGGCTGCGCGGTGTTCGCGGCGAAATGCTGATCCTGCGCACGCCTGATGTCTCGCTGTCGCGGCCGGTCCGTTTGCTTCATCCACGCTTTCCGCTTTATGCCGTGCCGCGCACCGACCACCGCTTCATGATCGGAGCGACAATGATTGAAAGCCAGAGCGCCGGACCGGTGACGGCGCGTTCCATGATGGAGCTTCTGGGTGCCGCCCATGCCCTCCATCCGGCCTTTGGTGAGGCCGAGATCGTTGAAACCGGTGTGGGTGTCCGTCCGGCATTTCCCGACAATTTGCCACGCGTCGAAACAGACGGTGAGATCATCGCGATCAACGGTTTTTATCGTCACGGTTTTCTCCTCGCCCCCGCCATGGCGCGCCAGGCTGCCGACCTGGTTTTCAGTCAAGACAGAACCAAGGAGCATGCTCATGAAACTGATGGTCAACGGCGAGGCGCGTGAGATTGCCGCCACCACGCTGGCCGAGTTGCTTGCCGCGCTCGACTATGAGGGCGATTGGCTCGCCACCGCCGTCAACAGCGACCTCGTGCACAAAGCCAACCGCGCGGAGTTCCAGTTGAGCGACGGCGACCGGATCGAAATCCTCTCGCCCATGCAGGGCGGCTAGCATGTTGGAGCTTTATGGAACCGAGCTTTCGTCGCGCCTGCTTCTCGGCACGGCTCAGTATCCTTCGCCGGCCATCCTTGCCGATGCAGTCAAGGCATCGGGCACGTCGGTGGTGACCGTCTCGTTGCGGCGTGAGATGGCGGGCGGTAGGGCCGGCGAACAATTCTGGTCGTTGATCCGCTCGCTGGGCGCCAGAACCCTGCCCAATACCGCCGGCTGCCTCTCCGTCAAGGAAGCCGTCACCACCGCGAAAATGGCGCGCGAGGTCTTCGGCACCAACTGGATCAAGCTCGAAGTGATCGGCAATCACGACACGCTACAGCCGGATGTGTTCGGTCTGGTTGAAGCCGCCCGCATCCTGTGCGAGGACGGCTTTGCGGTATTCCCCTATACCACCGACGATCTCGTTGTCGCCGAGCGGCTGCTGGAAGCGGGCTGCAAGGTCCTGATGCCGTGGTGCGCACCGATCGGTTCCGCCTTGGGACCGGTCAACATGACGGCGCTGCGCTCGATGCGCGGATATTTCCCTGGCGTCCCGCTGATTGTGGATGCGGGGCTCGGACGGCCGTCGCACGCGGCCACCGTCATGGAACTCGGCTTTGACGCCGTGCTCCTGAACACAGCGGTCGCCAAGGCGGCAGATCCGGTCGGCATGGCGCGTGCTTTCGGTAAGGCGGTCGACGCCGGTCGTGAGGCGTTCAGTTCGGGAATGCTCGAACCGCGCGACGTCGCCGTGCCATCGACGCCGATGGTCGGCAGGGCCGTTTTTTCATGAAGCTCGATCCCTTCTACCTGATCGTCGACAGCGCCGCCTGGATCGAAAGGTTGGCGCCGCTCGGCGTCAAGCTGATTCAGCTTCGCATCAAAACCATGGATGAAACCGGGCTGCGCGCGGAGATCCGCAAGTCGAAGGCCTGGTGTGTCCAACACAAAAGCCAGCTCATCATCAACGATCATTGGCGCCTGGCAATCGAGGAAGGCTGCGATTTCGTGCATCTGGGCCAGGAGGATTTGCAAACGGCCGACCTCTCGAGGATACGGGCAGCGGGCGTCAGGCTCGGATTGAGCACGCATGATCATGTCGAGCTGGAAACGGCCATGTTTGCCGAGCCCGACTATGTCGCGCTCGGTCCGATCTATCCCACCACTTTGAAGAAAATGAAGTGGGCGCCGCAAGGGCTAGAGCGGATCAGCGAGTGGAAGCGGCGGGTGGCGCCGATCCCATTGGTCGCCATCGGCGGCCTCAACCCCGACCGCCTCGACGGCGTCTTTGAGGCCGGCGCCAACAGCGCCGCAGTGGTCACGGACATCACGTTGAGCTTCGACCCCGAAGCGCGCACGCGAGAATGGATCGAAAAGACGGACCGATGGCGATGAGACGAGAACCGCATGTGCTTGTCGTTGGCGGATCAGATTCCAGCGGGGGTGCTGGAATAGCACGCGACATCGAGACGATCTCTGCCGTTGGCGTGCGCACCTGTCTCGCCGTCACAGCGCTAACGGTGCAAACGCACGACGCCGTGATCGAAATCCATCATTCGCCACCCAGCATGGTGGCCAATCAGATGTGTGCCGCGCTACAGGCCAACGACGTAGCCACAATCAAGATCGGCATGCTGGCGACTGCCAAGATCATTGTTGCCGTTGCCGCAGTGCTGCGCAAATTTCCGCAAGTGCCGGCAGTACTCGACCCTGTGCTGGCCTCCACCTCAGGCCGCGCACTTCTGGAAGCAGGCGCTATCGCTGCCATGAAGCGCGATTTGATGCCGCTTTGCCGTCTGGTCACTCCCAATCTCATCGAGTTGGCGCTCCTTGTTGGCTCAGAATTGGCGATGGATGAGGACGGCGCGGTGCTGCAAGGCCAAGAATTGCTGGCGGTCGGGTTTGACGCCTTGCTGATCAAGGGCGGCCACGCATCGGGGCCTCGATCGACCGATATTCTGCTGCGCCCCGATCGTGAACCGGTCCGCTTTGCCACCCGACGCCTCAACGCATCGATGCGCGGGACGGGTTGCATGCTGGCCAGCGCGATTGCGGCGCATCTGGCGAAGGCGAAGTCGCTCGAAGATAGCGTGCGCGAAGGCAAGCTGTTTGTGTTCGAGAAGCTTCAGGAATGCCGGCTGAATAATCACAACGTTCTGCGTCCAGCCAAGCAGACCCATTTTCCAGAATTTTTCCCGTAGCGAGACTAGAGAAGGGGCTACTGCTTCTCTATGCCATCCTTACAACGCGTTGAGTTCCACTGTGCCGTCCAGAATTATCTGTCGTTGTCCAGAATTAAGCCGGGCTTAGAACTGAAACGAACCCGCCGAAAGGTACGAGCGGCCCTCACTCGATAAGGGTTACCAAACCTATTCCTGTGGGCTACCAATCCGCGTGGTGGGTGGCCTCAGGTTACCAATCAGGGCCGCAAAAGGCTTAATGAAGACAGCCCCTTAGCGCCAGTTCGGAATTAATTGTCGTTGGGGCACCTGTTGACCGAAGGGCATTGGTAACCTCTTCTGGCTAAAAGGGTGGAATATGAGCCACTTAGCAGTCAGGACGACGACAGATTATTCTGGACTTGGAGTCTCACAACGACAGATAATTCTGGAAGGCATACCAGACTGCCCTTTATGCGACTTTCGGAGCACAAAGCATGAACGCTGTTGCGCAGTAGCATCTATTTCCTACTCCCCCATCTAGCCAGCTTTACGCCAAATGCACGCCTTCGAAACTACAGCCTTTTGACCAAATAAGCGCTGGTGATCGCCCTCACGAAAAGATACCGCGTTCCTTGTGGTCGCCCCAGCCATGGTGCGTCCGACATTTTCGCCATCCTGGGCGTCGAAAACAATTGAGGGGAATCAATTGCAACCATTGCGCCAGCGGAAGGAATAGCTATTTTTCAATTCGGGGGAATTTAGTTGACCACTTCTGGAACAGTGTTTTCAGCAGCCCCATCTGCTGCTGGGTATTTATACCAGGCGCGTCTTGCGCTCGCCTTATGTCTTCGCCATGCCTATGGTGACGCGGGCATTGAAGTTGCAGTTGAGCGTCTGGATGATGTCTCGTTCGAGACGGACGGGGAGGCCCGAGAGCTCCTCCAGACCAAACATCATCTTCGCCGTACTGCCAATCTAGGTGATCTCTCCCCTGACCTTTGGAAGACGCTGCGAATTTGGAGCCAGCTAGCACTTGAGGATCCAAATCTACCGAACCGTACCCGTTTAGTACTAGTGACGACTGGACTGGCTCGACCGGATGACGCGACTTGGTTGCTTCGGCCCCATCGCGGCACCGGTGAGCCGAGCGTCGACAATGCGCGCACTGCTGCTGAACTCTTGACGGCGGCGGCGGAAAGTTCAGAAAATCAGGCGCTGCAACCTGCATTCAAGGCCTTTCTCAGCTTGACCCCTCGAATGCGAGCATCATTGCTGAGTGCGGTTCAGGTTCTAGACGCACAGCCTTTGCTTACTGAGCTTGATCCAATTATTGAAGATCAGCTTAAAATGGCCGTTCCGCGCGGAAGCACCGAGCGTGCCCGGGAACTGCTCGAAGGATGGTGGTGGCCCCGAATCTGCCAAGCGTTGGTTGAAAATCCGCCAGGCACCGTCTCGATCTTAGAAATGGAGAATCGTATCGATGAAATAAGGGAGACGTTGCAGCGAAATGCCCTGATTGCTGACCAGGAATTCGCCGCACCACCGGAAGCAGACCTTGCCGCTTACGAAGCCTATGGGTTTGTTCGCCAGCTCAAGGCGATAGGTATCGGCGGCAATCGGATAGAGTCAGCCAAACGTGATTTCTATCGCGCATTCTCACAGCGCTCACGCTGGGCACGTGAACATGTCGTTTTTGACGGCGAAATATCGCGCTTCGAAACGATCCTGTTGGAGGAATGGGAGCCACGGTTCAACGCAATGTGCGACGAACATGGCACAACAGATCCCGACTCTCCCATGCTTAGACAGGCGGGACAGGATGTCTACCACTGGGTCGAGACTGACGCGCGTTTCCCCTTCCGAACACTTGTCAAGCGCTTCCTCAACGTCGGCTCACCACATGCTGGCCAACGAGCTCCGACTCGGCTGGCATCGCGACTTCGTCAGACTCTGCCGAAAGGATGATTGATGGCACTGACCCGTTGGTCCCAGCCTTGGCGAGATCGACCCTCAGAGCAAGCTGCGCTCTTCAACCCGGCCTTCTGTGGCGAGCTGATTAGTCGAACCGTGGCAGCATACGATGTTGGCCGAGGCGGGCCATTGCCATTCGCTCTGGCCTTTCTTGTCCTTCCACTTGCTTTGCACCCAGGCGCGCGCGCTGCACTTCCAGTCCGGTCGGACACCACCTTCGCCACATGGGCGGCCGAGCATGGCGCTATGCTGGCCGAGTTACCAGATCGTGTCATGGCATTGCGTCCTATCACGCGAGAAGCTCTTTTGTTCTTGACCCAGCACAGTGCGTTGACAGTTACAGGCAGGGGCGTTGGCTTGGGATCCAGGGCGCTCAAACTCACTCCTAAACCCGCGATCACGACTGACGACGCCCGGGCAGCTCGCCGCACTGCGGGTTTTATTGGCCGCTGGCTGGCCAACCAAGCATCGACGGCTTTCGTTTTGCAAACCTTGGGAGTGCGACCATGAGCGTCCAACTTCGCGCGATCGCAATATATTCCCACGAGGGAGAACGGCGAGAAGTCCGCTTCAATCTGGGCTGCCTCAACATTGTCACCGGTGGCTCCAAAACTGGAAAGTCCGCCTTGCTCGACATCGTTGACTATTGCTGGGGGCGCGACGAGTGTACAATTCCAAGAGGGATCATTCGCCAATCAGTTTCATGGTTCGCCATCCTCCTTGATCGTGACGGCGAAGGCGTGCTGATCGCGCGCAGGAACCCGACAGGTTCAGCGAAGGTTAGCGACGAGATCTACATCCAACGCGGAATCGACGACTTACCTGCGGACACGGCGTCGTTGTCGAAAAACGTTACCGCTGATGGACTGCGCTCCCATCTTTCCAAGCTGCTCGGCATTTCTGAGAACCTCTACCAACCTGAAGCAAGTGCAACTCGATTGCCGCTCGAGGCCTCTGCTGGCCATGCCATTCTTTTTGCCTTGCAGTTTCAATACGAGATCGCCCATCCGCGCTTGCTCTTTCACCGGCAGAGCGATCCCTACGTCCCGGCCGCCATCAAAGACACTCTGCCCTATTTTCTTGGCGCTATGGAGGACGATCATTTTCTGAAACTGAAGCGTTATGAGGAAGCTCGGGCGCGGCTACGCAAACTTGAGCGCGAGTTCGCCGAGGCCAGAGCGTTGTCGGACGAGGCCAAAGGCACAGCACTCAACCTGGCCACTGAAGCACGCCGACACAACCTTATCGTCGCCGACGTCCTCCCTGATTCGATTCCAGAGCTTCGCGCGCTGCTAGCAACAGCCGCCGCCGATAACAATTCACCGACAACCATCGTCGATGATCCCACTGCCGACTTATCAGACCTCGAGGAACGTCGTCGCGAGGTTCGCAGTCAGCTGCAAGGAGTGCGAGAGGACATCAATGATCTTCAACGCCTGCAGCGCGAGGCCACGGAATTCGAGCGCGAGGCCACGGAACAGCGTGCCCGATTATCGGCTATTGGCCTGGTATCGTCCGAGGCCACGGCCCACGACCTATGCCCCTTGTGTGACAGCCATCTCGCGACTCCCGTTCCATCGGTCGAGGAACTTGAACGATCGTTGCGAGGACTGGAGTCGCAACTACAGGCCGTTGGCCGCGACACCCCTCGCCTGCAAGGGCGCTTCAGAGAACTGGAACTGGAACGCGACCGCATGGAGGATGAGCTTCGCTCGGTCCAGCGCGACATTGGCCAGCGGATTTCTGAAAATGAGCGGCTGCGTGTCGAACAGGCACAATTCACCGAACGGGCACGGGTGCGCGGTCGGATCGGTTATTATCTTGAAAATGTCCAGGCAGTCACGTCCAACGACGGGCTTAGATTGGCAATTGCGCGCACCGGGGCAGAAGTCGAGGAACTAGCCAAAGCGATTGACCAGGAGGCGATGGAAGAACGCTTGGCCACCGCGCTTGGTCTCATCAGCCGTGACCTAACCCGGTTCGCAGCAGCACTTGAACTAGAGCACGGCGAAAACGCCCTGCGCCTCGACCGCAAAAACCTGACTGTTGTCGCCGACACCATCGATGGCCCTCTGCCCCTCACGCAGATCGGCAGTGGTGAAAACTGGGTCGGCTATCACATCGCTGCGCACCTTGCACTGCATCGGCTGTTCAGAGCACGCAAGCGCCCGGTGCCAGCGTTCCTGATGATGGACCAACCGTCACAGGCGCACTACCCGCGCGAAGCTGATATTGGAGAGATCGCGGGCACAGACGACGAGGACCAACTGGCGGTGGCGCGCTTGTTTAGATTGCTGTTTGACTTTGCCGAGGAACTCACTCCTCGGATGCAGATCATAGTGACTGACCATGTTGAGCTTATTAAGGACTGGTTTCACAGCTCGATCGCCGAAAAATGGCGCGACGGTATCAAGTTTGTTCCGGCAAACTGGCTACGCTGATCTATGGTGGAGTAAGGGCGACGCGAGCGGTCACTCAGCCACTTTATCGGGCACTTCAATCCGCCATATAGCGGCGGGCTCGATCAACCAGCTTCCAGCAAACCGGCTTGGTTCAGTGCGATCATGTCGTGCTACGTACATACAGGCGATCGTAGGATGAAACAGGAGACCGGAGTCACGCCACTCCCTGCGCAGCGTTCTTCATCAGGCGCCAGGGCTGCCCTTGCTGGCTTCGACTATCAGTTGGACGTCTCCATCCTCGCTGCACTCGATTTGCTTCTCATTCGGAAGTCGGCATCCCAAATCATCCTTGAACCCGAGAATGACGAGGATATCGAAGCCGTTCTAGACTCAGAACGTACAGATACTACTGAAACTCATAGCCGGATGCCCGGCTACTCCCTGATCGTTCAGGTAAAACGGAGGACCGGCGAGCCTTGGAGCGTCGCTGATTTTCAGGCGCTGCTTAAACATGGCAAGGCGCGCAAACCGGCGCGGGAACAACTGGAGAACCCACTCAATCGCTACCTCCTCGTCACAACGGCCGCAGTCCGCGGCCCTCTTCTCAATTTGCGGGTCGAAGACATCGAGGAGTGGCCGGAGCAGGGACGTATGTCTCAGGACCTTCGGCAGAATCTTCCAAACGGGGCGGACGGCCGCGTCGCCATCTGGGCAGGCGCTACGGACTATGTGATTGGACAAAAGATCCAGACACTACTGGGCTTCCTCCATGTTCCTCACGATCGATTGCCAGAATGTCGGGCAAGGCTCAGGCAAGAAGCCGGTAGGCGCATGCGCGGCCTTGGCCCATGCGCGTGGTCACGCGATGACATTGAGGTACTCATCCGCTCTTGTGGAGGATTTCTAGCAAGCTCTGCCCGGCTGGAGCACTATGTGCGCCCGGCAAATTGGGGCGAGTTGTACGCTAAGCTCCAGTCGGCCAACGCGCTCCTGATCAAGGGACCTTCGGGTGCGGGAAAGACGCTGGCCGCGCTCGCACTCTGCGAGGAGGCACGCAAGGATCAACCGCACCTTGCCATTGTGTCCCTGTCTGACAATCCCGCGCAGTTGAGACCGCAGCAGAGTGGTCCAACGCTGTTCTATGTCGATGATCCATGGGGTCAATCCAGGCTCAAACATGGACATGAGCCTTGGACTGTCCAACTGCCGCGCATTTTCCGAGAGGCTCGGCCAGACTGCCGCTATATCGTCACCAGTCGAACCGATATGCTTGCATTGGGCAAGGCTGAAGACGAGCTGGAGCATTGGTCTGTCACACTCGACGCGGCTAGCTACGAGGACGGACAACTCGCGAAAATTTACGACCGACGGATTGATTTTTTGCCCGCTCAACTTCAGGCAAAAGGCTTGTCCTTTCGCTCGCATGTTCTGAAGAACCTCACGACCCCGCTTGAGATTGATCGCTTCTTCGGCGAACTTTCCAAGGGGCCAGAACCGGACGAGAATGATGGCGCGCTCCTGCATCGGGCGATCGCCCTCGCACATCGGGAAGCCATTCAAGGGGTCGTGGTGCAGGACTTGGTCCAGGACACGATCGGTTGGGCTGCTGTGCTATGGGCATTGTTGCGGGCGCGATCAAAGGTCGATCACTCCACGTTGACAATTCTGCAGCGCAAGATGCGCCAGCAGGACGAACGATACAGTGCAGGTCTGACACCGCTGGCCAACTTCCTGGTAGCCGCACGCCATCTCCGGCAACCTCAAGACAGTATTAGTTTTTCCCATCCGTCTGTGCGCGACGGATTCGAGGCGTTCCTGCAAAACGATCCAGCGCGTTCCGCGGCAACCATTGAGGCTCTTATCGACGGCTTAACCCGCATCCAAGGCGATCGGAAAGACTGGGCCATTGAAACCGCTGCGCAGGTTGCCAGGTTGGGACTGGAAGAATTCTCTGGTCATTTCGAATGTCCACCATCTGCCCAAGCTATCCTGGACCAGTGGTTGACTGCAGGTCTTCTCGACCAGGCATCGCAGTTTTCGGAGTTGCTATCGCTCGCCTCAACCGTGGCCAGCGCGGACTGCCAACCTGGCAACCTAGCGCGTTGGTTTACGACAGGTTTTCAAGTCGGGGGGCAGGTGTTTAATGACGAATGGGCTTCGCCATCCTTTGACGAGAAATGGAAAGCCGCTGTCCGCGATAATCCGTACAGCCATGCCATATGCGCCCGGTTCGTACGAACGGTTCTGGCACAGACAAATGACAATTATGGTGCGGACTTTGCGACCCGAATTTCTGAACTTGGCGGAAACCTGACGGACGCCTTTCTCGATGCTGCGATGCAAGTGGCAAGCGGAGGCTACTATCACAATGCTTCGACAATCGCGGCGGCCTCCTTAGTCGACCTTCCCCGATATGAAAAAGTGCTTGCAGCGGCTTTTGCAACTCTAAGGGTCGGGCCCGAACAGCGAGCCGAACTCGATGCCCTTTCGGAAAGGATTCAAAACGGCGAGCTCGATGCAGCGGCCGAAGATTGGTACTCTGATCCGGGAGATGGTCATCTTGGTCCCGAAGAGATGGTCACGGCCTATGTCGATACGATCCGTGCCGATGGCCATTGGGAAGCGCTTTCCGATCACGCTCTGCTAAAGGATCTGCTTCCCTATTGGTGTGATGCGATCCACGTTTCGCCTGGTTCGGCCTCGCTAGATGAAGTCGAAGCAGTGGTCCAACGCGGGACTCACCTTGGCTGGGAAGCTCGAGCTTGGCGCCTGGCGGCAACGCGATGGGACAATGGTTTCTTACGGCAACTCACCGAGCGAATCCTTGCCCAAGACGACGATGCTGAGGTGCGAAGCGCCCTTGGCTTTTGCCTTGCAAATGCCGCATCCGAATCGATTTCGGAGATCCTGTCGATTCCAAGTTTGACGACGCAACAGCGCGTCGTCATCACTTTCGACCTTTGGAGCGTTGCGAAAGATAGTACCATCGCCGATCACGTGAAGGCGCAACTGCCTTTCGCCGAGCGGGAAATTTTCGGATTGCTGAAGAGAGAGGGCGAACTATGGGAACCCGCGACTGGTGCGGCGCTGACGCTTTTGTCCGATACTATCCCGTCAGCCTCGCCGACCCTGCTCAACCAAATTGCGCGTATAGAGTTAGCAAGCGGCGAACCACCCGATATCGCGCTCAAGAGAGCCCTTGAGCTATCAATTACGCCGGTTGACGCCGTTGATGCTGTTTCGCTGGCAGTCCATGCTGAGAAGTGGGACCTCGTCCGATTTGCCCTGGACCAGCGTGTTGCTGATGCGCGCCAACTCGCCCTAGAGACACTCGGTGCGCGTGAGTCAACGCCTTTCGGCCCGTCTCTTCTCGCGTTAGTCGATGACAAGGGAAGCCGCGTCAGGCGTGCCTTGGTAGGGCTTCTCTCAGAACGCCAACATCCCAGACATTACGATGTTCTCCTCAAGATTTGTCGCGACGGCTGGTCCAACACGGAACCATTTCATGATGAACCGCCATCTTATCCGATCGCAAGAGAGGCAATCGATGCGATCGGAAGTTACGATCAGCTCGACGATGATACTTGCACCCAACTGATCGATATCGGCTCAACGAGCACCGACCGTCTTTTGAGAGTCCGAGCGTTTACAGTCGTTTCAAACAAAGGGACTGCTGGGGCGCGGCGAGCACTTTGGGCAGTTTCGGAGTCACGTCCGTTTGACTGGCGGAATGTGGACGCCATTGATGCCTTGGCTGGTTCCCCCTTTGTTGAGCCAGATATCGTTTCGTCCGTCGGGCTAGCCGACCTTCTACGCCAACCAGCCCCTATCGCAGCGTCAAAGTCCGTGCTGGTTGCTGCACACGCAGATATTGAGGTAGCGGGCGCGACGTTCGATAAGATCTCGCATTCCGATAGCAGCTTGCCACTCTTGTTACTGGGTTGCGTGTTGCTTGCCCGTCGTGACCGTTTCCTAGCCAACCGATTGCTCGACCTCCTGCCAGAAGGCCATGTTGCGAGGGGTATTCTCGATATCTCACATCAAAATTTGCTTCCGTCTGGTTGCATCGACGATCTCGGCCAGATCCTGGTTCGTCAAGAAGTCCTTCATTGGCTTGGCCGCGGTATCACTACCGAAAACCGAAAAACGCGCCGAAGCTCGGTGGCGCGGCGGCGTTTCGCAGCCTGGTGGGAAGTGGGGAGCGGCGCTGTCGTCTAACGACTGTTCACCCCGAGGCAAACTTCTAAGTGAATCCACGCTGCCGAACGACATGAAGGTAGTGCGCAGATTCGAACCGTCAGATCGTGCGACGACTTGGCCCTGACAGGGCGAAGACGCCGGCGTCACGCCAGTTGATGGTGGACGGGGAGCTTCCCGCGTCCTTCACCAGGCCGGGCGGCCTGGGGGTGGAACTTGACGGCTTCCCCATTTTGACCTATTTACAGAATTCTGTAATTTTAAAATTTGGAACTATCGCTATGACACAGCTCGAATACGACAACATTTTCGATGCTATCACGGACGATCCGATGGAAGCTGCGGATTTGACGTTGCGGTCGGATCTTGTCAACACGCTCGTCGCTATCTTCAAGGAGCGCGGATGGAAGAACTCCCATATCGGCGCAGCGCTTAACATCCCCCAGTCACGAGTTAGCGAACTTGTCCGTGGTAAGGTCGCCGTGCTCTCGGTCCAGAAGCTTTTTGGATATCTGGCAGTACTCGGGTATCGCTTCAGGCCGGCGCTGGACGGTAGCCATCATGTGGTCTGCCGCGTCGAAGAAAGACAAAGAGAGGCCGCGTAACGGCCTCTCTTTGCTCTCGTCTCCTATTTCTTGGTAGACGTTTTGTCTTTCGCCGCCTTGGCTTCGGCTTGGATTATATCCCGAACCTGGGCCATCATCTCCTTATAGCGGGAAAGTGCGGTATCCATTTCCTTTCGATCAGCCTTTTCGCTGGTCTTCGTAAAGGAATGGAGGATGTAAACCGTGTCGAGGTGCTTTGCGCAGTAGAGGGCTCGGTACGCCGGCGAGCCGTTTTCTCGTAGTTCGATAACGCCCTTCCATTCACCCTTGAGAACCTTGAAGTCGTCGAGTGGGTCGTCGCCCTCTTGAACTCTCCGGATTTCGCCTGAAAAATTGATTCTAATATCTTTTGGAAGGTCCATGAAAGCGCGCCTGGCGCCTTCGTTTACAAACTTAAATTTCTTGGACATCTAATTTCGGGTTCCTCATTGCTTGTATCTCTCTCTTTCTCCCACTCACCGGTGGGGCTGGGTCACAGCCTGTCGCAAAACGCAAACAGAACTACGAGCAATAATATATATTATTGCTCGCCAAGAGTCAATATAACAATAGAGGGATTTCCTATCATTCGACCATACACACGACGAAAAAAGGTGTCAAGCAAAATTTTAAAAATAATTCGGGTCACCGAAAATCCGCTTAAAGCTTGTTTGCAGACTCCGGTGACCGTCGGCTTCGGCATGTCCGCATAATATTGCAATCTTGTGTAAGTATCGAAGACGACAAGCGGGAGCATACAGACTCTTGGGGCGCCAAAATCGGGCCTTGATACACTGGCAGCGGATCGCGGGGTAGCCGTGTCGTTCAGCGGGCCGCGCCAGTCGAAAAATAGCGCCAAGATTTCACCGGCCAGTGTGAGGACGCGCGTCGACATCGACGCATCTCCTGGCAGCCTCGTCGGCGTATACCCTCCCAGAGCGCAGGTCCGGTCTGCCGCCTTCAGAATTCGTGGTGCTCATCCTGACCCATAGCAAGCAGCTGACCGGACCGTGGTCCTATTTCTGGTTCAAAAACAATCTCCGCCTATTATTCGGCGCTATAGTCTTGAAATATTCCGTGGAAAATATTGATCCGGCGAAACGAGTGCATTTTCAATAACTTTATTTCGTGAAAATTGGCTGCAAGGTCGAATCGTTTCAGACAGCCTGTTTCTGGGGGCCTACATCACCGAAGATGGCAGGCCTTGGCGGAACTCAAGTTGGCCGGGGCGGAAACGGGGGTTTGAAAAAGTGAAAATTCCTCTTTCCACTTTTTCATTCGTCGTCAGATCAAAGAGTACCAGATGACTGGATTGCCAAGGGAGAGCCCGGTGAAGCCACTGGCGGGATCGAACAAACAAGGCGAGCGCTACGTCCGGCCGGACGCGGTGGCCGCCGAGATAGAGGCGGTCCTTGAATGGCCGCTGCCAAAGGCGTTTGCGCTGGCTGCGGCGGGCAAGCTGCGGCCTCAGACGCTTGTCTACCTGATGCGAAACTGCATGCCGAACCGACCTACTGCGCAATATGATGCCCTGATCGTTGCGTTCTTCTCAAGGCTGCAGCGGGCCGGCGCTCCAATGACAAGGGATATGTCGAACCTGGACAGGGAGCGCGTGGACGATCTGGTCAAGGACAAGGCTTTGAAGTTGATAGAAACCGACCGCCTCGACATCTTCGAGATGAGTTTCAAGCTCGGTGCGGAGCGGCTTTATCTGACTGCAAAGGCCGCCGTTCGGCTTCGCACGAATACCGAGGTCTCGCGCGAGGATCTGATCGAACCGGGCTCCGACCTGACCGGCGAGGAGGCTGCGGATTCGCTGAGCCTGGCCAAAGGTGGGTCGATGTCTTTGGCGGAAGCCAAGGCTATGTTGAACCAGATCTACGAGTTGCTCACCGAAAAGGAGCGCCTGGCCATATTCTACGTTCATCAGGCTGGCCTGACCGAGAAGGAAGCAGGCGAGCAGATGGGCTGCACGGACCGCAATGTCCGATACTTGATCAAGAGCGCGAGCCGGAAGGCCCGGGCGAGCGAGGAGAGCGCGCCACGCCAAAGGCGCGGGAAAGAGTGAGGCCATGAACAGCAACCCAATCCCTATGGATCAGCTTGACGACATACTGGCCGGCGTGCACCTCGAGCTCGAGGACGGCGCCACCGCTGACCGCATCAATCAGATCGCAAACGAGAACCCGCAACTGCGCGCCGAGATTTTGGCCTTTGCCGCCGAATGGTTCGCTTCGGATGGAAGCGATTTGTCGGACGACATCCTTACCGTTCAGCAGACAGTTTCGGAGCATACAATATTGTTGGAGCGGTTTTGGCAGCTGACGATGCCTGCTGCCATCGACCCGTTCGAGAAACTGTCAACTGATGACCTACTAGCATTGGCTGAACGATGCCGCGTCGATCTGATTATCCTGCGTCAGCTTGTCAGGGGCCGCATTGACGAGACCACCATTCCGGGAAAGTTGATTGCCTGGCTCGCAGACGCCACCGGCGCGAGTATGGCGGACGTCTGGTCACATCTGGCATCGGGTCAGATCAACGCCGCGGCCGATTATTTCGCGCCTTCCGGCAGGCGCACGGGTGCGAAGGTAAGCTTCGCCGAAGCGATCCTACGTTCGGACCTCAGTCCAGATGACAAACAGTTTTGGCTCGCGCACCTGGAAGCTTGATTGGACCAGTTTGCAGCAATTCGCGCACTTGCTCGGGCGCTCAGGAAAGACGCCTCACTGTCGGATTCTCTGACAGCAATGGAAGTTGCTCGCGGGGCGGCAAAACACCTCGGGCTCACCATCCGACCACATGAACCGGACTACCATGAGCTGGACGGTGCGCATGGCGCGCTCGATCGTCAGTTCAAATTCATATTCGTGCGCAATGACCTGGCCGATGACGAGCTGGCCGAGGTGATTGCCCATGAGATTGGTCACTTCAAAGTCCATGATGGTGTTGAGAAGGGCTATTATCCCCGCTCAGAAGCGAATGGCGGGGATCCCAGCCAGCGCATTGAGACCTATGGCATCAAGGAGCGCCGAGAGGCCCAGGCCAACAGTTTTGGACGAGAGCTGATTTTGCCGCGACCGCTCGCCAAACGACTATTTCTGCAAGGAATGAATGCAAGCCGCATCTCTGAAGACCTCAAGGTGCGCTATGACACTACGCTGCAGCAGCTTGCCGACGGCCTGCTCCTGCCTGACGTACAGCCCACTGCCGAGACGGTCAGTCCCGCAAACGACAATTGCAATGAATCGCAGGCCCGTGCGGTCGATCATCGCGGGTCGCCGTTCCTACTTGGGGCCGGACCTGGAACCGGGAAGACCAAGACCCTCACCGCGAGGATCGTCTCTCTGATCGCGGACAAGGTCCCACCCGAGAATATCCTGGCTCTTACGTTCTCAAACAGGGCAGCACTGGAACTGGCGGAACGCGTCCAGCGCGTGGCAGGCTCAAGCGCCGTCAATGTCTGGACCGGAACATTTCATGCTTTCGGATTGGACACGATCCGCAAGCACCACGCGCTTTTCGGTGTCTCGAACGATCCAAAGATCGTCGACGCTAGTGAAGGCGTGGCAATGCTTGAGGAGGTCCTGCCAGCGCTTGATCTGAAGCACTACCTCAATCTCTTCGAGCCAGCGCTGGTGCTTCGCGACATATTGCGAGCGATCGCGCGCGCCAAGGACGAATTGTGGACCTGGAAAGACTACGCTCGGGCTGCCGAACAGATGCGCGAGAGGGCACAGACGGGTGACGAGATGGTGGCTGCCGAGAAGGCGCGCGAAGTAGCGCTGGTCTACGAGCACTATCAAAACCAGCTCATCAAGGAGCGGGCGGTCGACTACGGCGATCTGATCATGCGACCGACACTGTTGATGCGCTCGGACCAGGATTTTCGGGAGGGAATGCGCAAGCGCTTCACCCACGTCCATATAGACGAATACCAGGACGTGAACCGCGCCAGCGCGATGCTTGTCAAGGAAATCGTTGCAGAAGGCAGCAATCTGTGGGTCGTAGGCGACGCCCGTCAGTCCATCTACCGGTTCCGTGGCGCATCCGCGGCAAACATAGCCAGGTTTGAAGCTGACTACTCCGTGGGAGCAAGGGACGGCCTGGAAGAGAACTACCGCTCAAGCGAAGAGATCGTCGAGGCCTACACGGCCTTTGGCGCCACCATGAAAGTCAGCGCCTTCGCAGGCACCAGCACGCTGCATGCCGCAATCGGTTCGATCGGTGAGAGCCCATCCATTTTTCCATGCGCCGACACCCAGGCCGAGATGGACGTCCTTGCCGGGTCAATCCGCGAGCTCGAGGCAAGAGGCGTTTCGCTTCGCTCCCAGACCGTACTTGCCAGAAGCAACGGCTTGCTTGCCACTGTTGCGGAGGAGCTCGAGGCACGGGGAATACCCGTTCTTTATCTCGGGCCGCTTTTTGAGCGCGCAGAGGTTCGCGATCTGCTTTCCCTGCTTTCGATCATTTCCGACAGCGCGGGCACCGGCCTGGTGCGTATCGCTGGCCTTCCCGAATATCGCATCCCGCTGGAGGACGTGCTGAAGGTCATTGGAGCCGCACGCACTACCGAGCAGCGGGTTCTCGATCTTCTCAGAAAAATAGAGAGCTTGAAGGAAATTTCACCGGCCGGGCTTGCCGGACTGATGATGTTGGCCCGCCACCTGCAAGGGACCACCCAAGGCACGACACCCTGGCTAGCGCTTAGCCGGTTTCTTTTTGACACAAGCGACTATGTAAGGGCGGTTCTGTCGGGTCAGTCGCCGTCCGATGACCTGCGTCGGGTCGCTGTGCGCCAACTCCTCGATGCGCTGCGCGCCATGCCCCTCCACGGTAAGGGAACACCGATCCGCCGCGCCCTTGATCGCATCCGCCACATGATCATGCTTGCCGACGAGCGCGACCTCAGACAGCTTCCGCCTGAACTGAGCGGGCTGGACGGGGTGCGCCTTATGACCGTTCACGCATCCAAGGGCCTGGAGTTCGAGGCCGTCCACCTGCCGGGGCTTTACGCTGGAGCGGTTCCCGCACCAAACCGACCGCCGGCCTGCCCCGCGCCGGTCGGAATGCTAGGCCCCGAGGAGGAGGACGCTCACGAGGCGGAGGAGGAATGCGTCCTCTTTGTTGCCATGTCGAGGGCAAAGAGGCACCTCAGACTCTATCGGCCGACCATGCGAAACGGCCGGAAGGCCAATCCATCAAAATTTCTCGAGCGGGTTCCCGTCGGCCCGGGTCATTCTTCCGCCGGTGTGATCCGCAAATTGCCCCCGCCGAGCCACCACCCTATTCGTCTTCCGGCTGCCCCTGATGAGCTGACAGCAGATGATGTGGAGCGCTACGCCCAATGTCCGCGCCGCTTCTTCTACGCGCGCGTCCTGGGCTTGTCACAGCGATCCAAGGCGGGCGCATATCTTGCCGCGCATGGCTGCGTGCAAAAGGTGATCGCCTTCGTTCGCCAACTTGGCGAAGGCGTCGAATATGATCGCGCCGAAGCCGCTGCGATTTTTGACCAGGCGTGGCGTGAAAGCGAGCTCGAAGAGCACATGTTTGGCGCTGCATATCGCAAGCTGACCATGTCGATGCTTGATCGGTTGCACGCATCGGCGGCTGGAGCGGCCGCCACCAATGGCCGCCTCTCCACGGCCATTGGTGGCGAGATCGTCGGCTTGGAGGTGGACCGCGTCGTTCGCGACGGCGACAACCACGTTGTCAAGACAATCCGTTCGGGGCGGCAATCGACCGGTGATGCGGATCGGCTGTCAGCGACCCTTCTTCTCAAAGCCGTCGAAGAGACGCTCGGCCCACAGACGCGTGTCGAGAACCATTACCTGCTCCTGGGCTCCGTCCTTGAGATAGGCCAGACAAAGGCGAAGTTCGACAAGCGTCTGGACGACTGCGAGGCGGCGATCGCAGATATTCGGGACGGGCTCTACGAGCCAAGGAAGGACGATTTCCGCTGCCCGCGCTGTCCTTACCTCTTCATTTGCGCCGCGCCGAACGCCGAAGACTGACCGGGACCTTTCCTCGCCAGCACCGTTTGGCGGCCGAAGCACCGGCGGCGAAATCAATCCTCTAAAAATCTTGGCAGCGGCCTTTCCGCTTTCACTGAACTCAGCCGATCCAATTTCAAGGGCGGCCTGTTGCCGTGCCGGAACAGAGGAAACTGATAGATGAAGACTGTAATCTTTTTCGCGGCCGGAGCCGAGCCTCCCGATCGCCTCGAACTGGAAGGGGCTGCCGTCGTCGGGGATCTCCTAGCCTTGGTGAAGGAGCGCGGTATCGATGTCGCCGAGCTCCTGATTTTCAAAGAGGACGACGACGAGCCCCTGGAGCACCACCATCCGCTCCATGGCCATGACCACCCGGTGTTCCATGCCCACCGCTGCCGCAAGGTCGACGTTACGGTCCACTACAAGATGGAAGCCTTCAAGCACAAGTTCGCGCCGTCGGCGACTATCGCCAAGGTGACGCGCTGGGCCGTGGAAAAGGCTGGTCTTGGCAAGGAGGAGGCCGAGGAGCACGTCCTCCAGATCCATGGTAGCCGCGTCCAGCCGCCGCAGAATGCACATCTGGGCAGCTTCACCGGCGAAACCTGCGCCGTTATGTTCGACCTGGTCCGCAAGAAGTTGGTGCAGGGCTGATGGCGGCCTTGGCGACAGCGGAGGAAAGGGCGTTCCGGGAACACCTGGAGCGCCCTGATTTCCAGCTCGGCACGATCAAACAACAATGGCGCTTGCTGCGCGTAGCGTGGCCGACTGCCGACTTCGCGATAAGAGCGCGCGACGGCACCGAGTGGGGGTTCCGTTTTCTTCTGGACGGCTATCCAGCGCAACTGCCGAACGCCAGGCCTTGCGACATGGAGACCGGCGTGCCGCTTGCCGCAGAATATTGGCCGAAGGGCTCGGGCCGGGTGGCGGCGGCGTTCAATCCAAACTGGAACGCTGCGGCCCTTTATATGCCGTGTGACCGAATGGCGTTGCCCGGGCACGAGCAATGGATCGTGGAGCATCCCGAACTGCTCTGGAAGCCCGCCCGCGGAATTGTTCATTATGTGGAGATCATTCATGACCTTTTGGCTTCGTTCGGTTATTTCGCGCCTATTCGGCCAGCCGCCTGATCTCTCGATCCCGGTCGACCTGTGGCTCGAACTTCTTCACGGACTGCGAGCGCGTGGCGGCAACCACCGGGAAAGCGGCGCTTTCCTTCTGGGACCGAATACTGCGCACCGCAGGATCACCTCTATCGTATTCTACGACGAGATCGATCCTCACGCGTTCGATACCGGCATCATCGAGATCGACGGCGGCTCGATGGCGGATTTGTGGAACATCTGCCGTGAACGTGGCGAGGTTGTCGCGGCCGACGTTCACACCCACCCCGGCAGTGCCGGGCAAAGCGAATCTGATCGGCTGCACCCAATGATCGCCGAGCCGGGTCACATCGCGATGATCCTGCCTCGCTTTGCCGCCGAGCCGATCAGGTTCGATGAGATCGGGCTCTATCGCTACCTGGGCCGTTTTCGCTGGACCGCACTCAAACGGTCGCTTCTGCGGCCCACACTGCGCATTGAAGGAACAATCCATGGCTGAAGATATCATTGACACCCTGAACAGGTCCGCCAAGCTGTTCATGGACCGCGGCACGGCCGCTACCGCGGAGGAAGCCGAGCAGCGGTTGCATTCTTTCCGGATGCATCTTTTCATCGGCGAGAGCGCAGCCTTGAGTCCGACCCACCAGGCGGCGCTGCTCACCGCCCTCAATTGCGCTCGCCGCACCTTCCTAGGCGGCGTTACGGTGTCGGGCGTCCTGGACGCGCCTTTGACGTTGCCGGTCGTTGCCGGTACGACCCTGGCTGACGCGGTAGGACACCTTCAGGGTACCGTCGTCGAGGACATCCCGCAAGGCGTTCCGCTTGTCAGCATCGGAACTCCGCCGGCGATCGATCACGCGGGTTTTGCTATCAGAACGACATTCGAAGGCTGGCGAGCCGGCCTGGTGCCGTTCGACGCCCCCGCCCTTCCCGACTCTGCCGAGTTTGCTCCCGCTGGCGTGCTTGCCGGAGCGCTGGCCGTGTCGGAAGTCTTCGCCCATTTCGATGGCGAGCCGATGGCAGGCTACAGATCGATCGGAATGTCGCTATGGGATCTCAAACGGTCCGCCGATTGGAGATCGCCGGCGTCTGATGGGCCTGTCGCGGTACAGTTCCCATCGGATTTCTGGGTGATTGGGCTTGGCCATCTCGGCCAGGCTTTCCTATGGACGATCGGGCTGCTGCCTTTTGCCGATCCGTCAATTGTCCGCATGTTCCTTCAGGACGTCGACCGGGTCGGGCCGTCGACCGAGAGCACATCCGTTCTCACTTTCGCTACAGACACTGGGCGGCTGAAGACCCGCATCTGCGCTGACTGGGCTGAGGCCCGCGGTTTCCAGTCCAGGATGGTCGAGCGGAGGTTCGCTTCCGATCTGCGTGTTGGCCACGACGAACCCCTGCTGGCGCTTTGCGGCGTGGACAACCCCCAGGCGCGAGCTATCCTCGAAGGCGCGGGCTTTGCAACGGTTTTCGAGGCCGGCCTCGGTAGCGGCGTGGAAGATTTCCGCCTGATCAGGACTCATAGTTTCCCAGCGCCAAACAAGGCGCTCGGCATCTGGACCGACGGCCCGGAAGTGGACGAGGCGGGGCCTCAAGGAAATGCGCCCGTTGCCCTAGCTGGGCTCCCGCCTGCTTATAAGGATCTCCATGATCGCGGCGGCCTCGACGAATGCGGCCTGACGCGGTTGGGACAAGTGGCGGTAGGCGCTCCCTTTGTCGGTATGATTGCTGCTGCCGTCCTGATTTCACAAACGATCCGTATGGTCGCCGATGGTGTTCGCCCCACCGTTGCCAATTTGGATCTCAGGGCACTAGAGCATCGCAGCCTCGTGCTGCGCGAAGCTCGTGACATCGTTCTGTTTGGCACCGCCGGATCGGCCTCAACAGGATGTCCGCCCAGTCGAGATACAAGTTCCCCCGCCTTTTCTCAAAACCTTTGAATTTTCGAAGATCAGCCAGGCGATATCTGGCTGTCTCGTCGACCTCCTCGAGCAAGAACGTTGCCGCGCTCCTGGCGATCTCGAAATCCCTGACCGAAATCATCCATTGGCGTACGCGATGTTAGATTTTTTTCGGGGATGCTCATGACGCGCCTCGTTGGAACGATTTTGGAGCTTGGCACGGCGTCAGAGTCTGGTGATCATGGCAAGGGCATTGTTTGCAAACTGAACCCATCGTCTTTCTGCATCTTGATTTGGACTCGGCGGCAGGGTCAAGCGAAGGCCAAAGCTGAGGTTCCGGAGAAGACATGACCGAAGGCCCGTCTCTTAAGAGCGTGCTCGTGCAAGGATCGCTGGCCTAAGCCATCCGGCCAACAAGTAAGTCCCGACAGGGCACCTTTTTTCGCAGCCGGACGAAACTCCGTTCGGAAATGTGCCGGCTCGCGCGGCGTAGGAGCCTGCTCAGGTTCAGATGTCATGAAGGCACCTAACGCCCGATCTGCCGCGCAACTTCGGTCCCATATTCATTGCCGACGGGGTATCTGAGGGCGACGTTTTTTTGCGGGTTTTTCCTGGTCGGCGCTTTGGAGGTGATGCTGGCGCCGATTGTCACAGGCTACTTCACTATCTGTTCCTTGACCGATGAGATCTTTTGCACTGCGGCGCTCCCCGTCTTTGTTGTGGGTCACCTTCTGACCCAAGCCCCAACGTACACACGCGGGAGTGTCCTACAAGCCGTCGGTTTCGACAGATCGGATGGATTGGGCAGGCGAGCCCAAAAGCCGCGAGCTTAGAGTGGTTATAAATCGTAGTTGTAGCTGTGTAACAAACTGTGTAACAAAAAGCGCGAAAAGATTAGTATTTTCAGTATCATATGGGTGAAAAGGAATCCCTCCCTCTCCGCCATTCAATCCCGAGAAAACCGGACATTTCCTGGGCCGCCTGCCGCATATCCGCAGCAGGACAAAGCCGCCCAAGCCGGGACACTCTGGCCTTCGCGGAGGCCGTAAAGCTTCGGCGATGGGCAGGCCCATCCGGCATCTCCGCACATCGCTTCTGTCCGCAAGCGCAGCCATGCCGCTTTACCAGCCGCTTTAGCCCAAATGGGGAAGAGGCCCGGCCCACGATCTCGTAACGGTTGGTTCGCCGAACCCAGTTAGGAGACCACGATGCGCAAAGCCTCTCTCGCCATCGCAGCTTTCTTCAGCCTTGCCACTGTTGCATAGGCATGCGTGTCGATGGACGGCAACGTCGTCGTGAACAACTGCAATTATCGCGTCATCGGAAATTACAAAGGCTCGGATGGCAGTTGGGGTGGCTTCGGACCCATCCGCGCGGGCGGCCGTGAGGCAATTTCCAAAAGGCGCGATGCCGGCTGGGACATCAGCTATTGCAACTACGATTCCTGGGTGGCAGGCACATGTCGGCCGAAGGATCCCAGGCAGATGTAAGCTTTCAAGCACGTCCCTTCGCGCGCTTGGCCCTTTGCCGACGATGTGGCCGGCATCGTACGCCTGCCACTCTGTCGGCGCACGATAAATCCGTTACTGCTCCTTCTTGAACAGGTCCTGGAAGATCAGCTGGCCCCAAGTGCGGCCGCGTGCGTGCACCAGCGTGCCGCCCTCGTTGAGCTTCCCCAGCTTGACCGGTGCGAACCCGAGTTGTCTGGCCAAGGCCGCCACGGGAGCGATCGCGTCCTCGTCGTCGCTCGACAGAAAGACGACCCGGTGCCCGCCCTCGACGATCGGATCGGCAGCCAGGGTGGCCGCAATCAGGTGATTGAAGCCTTTGACGAGCTTGGCGCCGGTGAACGCCTTCGCGACGAAGGCGGAGGACGGCAGACCGTCCAGCTCTTCGGGGACTGGAAACACGTTCGTCGCGTCGATGATCGTCTTGCCTTCCCAGCTTGGCAGCGCCTTCGCGACATCCGGGTGCGATTCAAAGCGGACAGCCAAAAAGATGATGTCCGCCTTGACGGCGTCCGCCAGTGTTTTCGGGATGATCGTGGGTCCGATCGCGGCCGCGTCGGATGCAAAGCTTTCCGGGTCGCGCGTGGTTGCCACGGACACTTCGAGGCCCTTGCGGGCAAATGCCTTGGCAAGAGCCTGGCCGATCTTGCCGAAGCCGATAATTGCGTAGCTCATGTATACTCTCCTTCAGTTTACCAGGCCCTGCGGGCTCGGGATATCGAATGGAATGAACGGCGGGGCGTAGCGGGTCAGATTTGCGCCAAGCCCCCGTCGACGGCGACCTCGCTGGCAGTCATGAAGCTGCTGTCGGGCGACGCGAGAAACGCAGCCGCCGCCCCGATCTCCGCTGGATCGGCCATACGCTGAAGCGGATTCATCGAGGCGAAGACCTTCAAGCCCTCCTCGCCTATCGCTGCCTTCGCGAGTTCGGTCGCCGTCGGCCCGGGCGACAGCACGTTTACCCGGATGCCGGTGCCTTTCAAGTCTTCCGCCCAGGTCCGCGCGAGGTTGCGCACGGCCGCCTTGCTCGCGCTATAGACGCTGAATGCGGGCGCGCCCGTGGTGCCGGCGCTCGATCCGGTCAGGATAATCGAACCGCCCTCGCCCATCAGCGGCAGCGCCTTCTGGACCGTGAAGATCGTACCCTTCACATTGGTGTTGAAGGTTTCGTCAATGTGCTCGGCGGTGAGCTTGCCGAGCGGAAGCAGGCTTCCCACCCCGGCGTTGGCGAAGATGATGTCGAGGCTTCCGCGCTCGGCCTTCACCGCCGCGTAGAGCCGATCAAGGTCGGCCTCATCCGAGACCGAGCCCTTCACCGCGCGGGCATTGGGCCCGAGCTCGGCCACAGCGGCGTCTAGCGCTTCCTGCCGGCGGCCGAAGATGAAGACGAAGGCGCCCTCCTCGATGAAGCGCTTTGCAGCGGCGAGGCCGATGCCGGTGGCACCACCCGTTATAACCGCAACCTTACCGTCCAGTTTTCCCATGACTTAATCCTTCCAGGCTCTGTCTTTGGTCGTTCGGGGACGCCCCGAGAACCTCTAGATGGGCCCGCCGGGGTCGCGCGGTGAGTGCGGAAGCGCGCACATCGGTGGTGCAGAATCGATCCGCTTTCAGGATTGACGCCAGCCCGCGACGATCCGTGTCCGCCGTTCGGAATAGCGTCGCCCTTGTCGACACAAGCCACGATATCCCGCCCCTACTGCTGTAGGATGTGTTAGATACGGGCTTTGGAAGGCGCACCGCGCGGTGCCGGATTGCACCATGATCGACTGGGATGACGTTCGCTACTTTCTAGCCGTCGCACGCGGAGGCTCGGTGCGGGCTGCCGGCGCGCGGCTCGGGGTGAATCACTCGACCGTGCTGCGACGCATCGCACAGCTTGAGGAACGCCTCGGGGCGCAAATGTTCGAAAAGCTGCCTTCGGGCTACCGCCTGACCGCTGCGGGCGAGGAGGTCCTCGAGCTCGCGAACCAGATGGAAGCGTCGTCGCACCAGCTGGAGACGCGCGTCTTCGGGCGCGACCAGAGCGTACGCGGACTTCTGCGGGTGACGCTGGCACCGCCCCTCGCGACGCACCTGCTCATGCCGGACTTCGCCGATTTCGCGCACCTGCATCCAGACATCGAGATGGAAATCCTGTCGTCCGGCGAACTGGCAAATCTGACCAACCGAGAGGCCGACGTGGCGATCCGCGTCGTCTACGACCGCAAAACCCTGCCGCTCAATCTTCACGGCCTGAAGGGAGCGGAGGTGTTTGGCGGCGTCTACATGTCCCGCGACCGCCTGGCCGCGTGGCGTGCGGGCGCACCTGATCCCATCCGGTGGATCGTCATAAGCGTTCATGGAATTCCAGAGTGGGCCAGCGCGGGTGAGGTTGGCACCACGGGAGTTCCATTCAGGATCACGGACGCCGAAGCGCAGATCGTTGCCGTACGGCAAGGTCTCGGGATCACGACACTGCCGTGCTTCGTCGGAGATGCCGACCCCCTGCTGGTGAGGGTGCCGGGCACCGACCTGCACCTGTACGGAACGCTCTGGCTTCTCACACATGGGGAGACACGCAAGACGAAGCGCGTGCGGCTCTTCACTGAGTTCGTATCCCGCAGGCTCGCCGCCCACGCTCCGCTTCTCGCGGGACTGTTCATATCGCGCGACTGACGCCCGGCGGGTCGCCCGCGACGCTTGCAGTGGATAGGTGCCTGCAAGCGGACAGCGGCATCTATTGCGGTTGCAAATGCTCGGCCATGAAGTCGATGCACGCCTCAGTCTGGGCCTGATCTGTCGACCGGCCGGCCAGAAAACGTTGAACTAATCGGTCCCTGGGGGGCATGGGCGGTGGAGGAATGGGCGGCGGCGGCACAGGAGGTTTCGGAACGGATGCCTTCTCCGAAGATCCCTCTGCTTCACGGCGCGTGACCAGTCGCTGATCTGACCTCAGGCCGCCTCACCCGACCGGTGCTCGGCAATCGCACTCAGAAAAACCTGGCCGAATTCCTTGAGCTTTGCCGCCCCAACCCCATTCACTTCGGCGAAGGCGTCGAGATCGTGCGGGCGGCGCTCGGCCATGTCGATCAGCGTACGATCCGAGAACACCACATAGGCCGGCACCTGGCGCTCCTTGGCGAGCCGCAGGCGCAAGGATTTGAGCGCGGCCAGTAGCCCGGTGTCCACAGCCGATTGCCCGAGATCCTGCCCGGAGCGCATCTTGCCGCGCAAGGCGCGGCTGCGTACCTCGACACGATAATGGAACGGCACCTCGCCACGGCCAAGCGCATGACCCTTTTCGGCGATGGCGAGGCCGCCATGACCGGCCGGATCCGGCATCAGGAACCCGCCGGCGACGAGTTGCCGGATCAGCGATAGCCAGAAATCCTTCTTGTGCGCCAGACCGCTGCCGAAACTCGTGAGCCTCTGGTGGTTCCTGGCAAGCACCTTCTCGGTTTCATGGCCGAGCAGGATGTCGATGATATGGCCGGCACCGAAACGCTCACCGCTCTGGGCGATCGCCGTCAGGATGATCCGACCCTCGGCTCCGCCATCGGCGCGCGGTGCCTGGTCGAGGCAGGTGTCGCAATTGCCGCAAGGCTGCGCTTCCTCGCCGAAATAGCCGAGCAGCACCTGGCGGCGGCACTGCGCCGTCTCGCAATAGCCTATCAGCGTGTCGAGCCGGCCATGCGAGCGCCTCTTGTGCTCGGGCGGCGCATCCTCGTCGTCGATGAACATCCTGCGCATGCGGATATCGCCCAGGCCGAACAGCATATGCGCCTCGGCGTCCCGCCCATCGCGGCCGGCGCGGCCTATCTCCTGGTAGTAGGCCTCCAGGCTGCCCGGCATGTCGGTGTGGAAGACATAGGCGACGTCAGGCTTGTCGATGCCCATGCCGAAGGCGATGGTCGCCACCATGACGACGCCGGACAAGGTCATGAAGCTGTTCTGGTTGGCGTCACGCGCCTCCTTGCTCATGCCGGCATGATAGGCGAGCGCGGTGACACCGTTCTTCTCGAGGAAGGCCGCCATCTCCTCCGTCTTCTTGCGCGACAGGCAATAGACGATGCCGCTTCGGCCGGGATGGCGCTCGACGAAGCGCAGCAATTGCCGCTTGCTGTCCTGCTTGGCCTCGATGGCAAGCTTGATGTTCGGCCTGTCGAAGCCCAGCACCAGGGTCTCGACGCGCTCGGCAAACAGCCGGGATTCGATGTCGGTGCGCGTGCCTTCGTCCGCCGTCGCCGTCAGCGCGATGACCGGCACGCTGGGAAAGATGCCGCGCAGACGCGACAGGTCCTCGTATTCGCGCCGGAACGCCGGCCCCCATTGCGAAATGCAATGCGCCTCGTCGACGGCGATCAGGCTGATATCGAGCCTGGCCAGCGCCTCGAGCATGCGCTCAGTCATCAACCGCTCCGGCGCGAGATAGAGCAGGCGCGTCTGGCCCGAGGCGACGCGACGCCATGCGGCGATATTGGCATCGCGGTCGATCGAGGAATTGATCGTATCGGCGGCCACGCCGGCCAGCCGCAAGGCGGCGACCTGATCCTGCATCAGCGCCACCAGCGGCGAGACGACAATGGTGAGCCCGCCCAGGACAAGCGCCGGCACCTGGTAGCAAAGCGATTTGCCCGCACCAGTCGGCATCACAGCCAGCACATGACGCCCGGCCAGCAGCGCGTCCATGACATCGGCCTGCCCGGGGCGAAAATCATCGAAGCCGAACACGTCCTTGAGCACGCGCCGCTTGGGATCCAGCTCTTCTGTCGCGAGGGCCGCCGGTGCCTGCATCACCGCGCGTCCACGGTCGGCGTGCTTATTGGCATGTCATAGCCGAACTCGGCGCAGAAACGTTGGACGCGGGCGAGAAATGCCGGGGGCAGGCCGCCGAGATAGGTCCTGAATTCTTCATTCCGTTCCCATTTTCTCAACGAAGCCACCCGGATCAGATTGTCCGGGTCCTCGCTGAAACGAATGCGCGGTGTCAGTCCGAATGACTGCGCGATTCTGTCCTGCTGCGCATCGGGCGCGCCGATCATGTCTTCGTAGCGGACGAAAAGGATCTGCCGGTGCGGTTGTGCCTTCTTCAGCCGGATCAGCGCGTCGTATTCGGTCAGCCAGCGTTGCGGCGTGACGTGGAACCGACGCTGGTTGCGTGTTTGCGGATGCGAACTTGTCAGCGTGTCGAATGGATGGCGCATGCAATAGATCAAGCCGATGGAGGTCGGTAGCTTCGCCAGATGCGCAAAACCGCGCGCATCGCGCTTGACGACGAGGTTCGATTCCGGCCGGTCCAACATGTCCAGCATTGCGTATCGCGCTTCGGGCGGATGGACGAAAATGTCCTCGAAACACCTCATCAGCCGCTGTGTCAGCGTCGTCCCGCTGCGTGCGCAGCCCGAAATGAAAATTCTGTTGGCGGGCGTCGCGCGTGCATATCTGCGTCTTTGCATGCGCTGTCTCAGAGACAGCGGCACGAACCGCAGGAACTCAAGCCTGTGAGCGCCCTTCATCCGCAATTCCGCTGGGCCGCGCGGCGCGGAACGCGCCGCTTGGGGTCCATGGCCAAGATGCTCGTCGCCGATATCAGCATCAGGCGGACACCGGGCTGGAATTTCGTAGACTGGAGAGGATGTGGAAACCGGTCAAGACGACTCTCTGGCGTGACGCTTTGGAGTAGCGCAGCCGTCATCCAACCACAACGCCCCCTTTGCAGGAACCTGTCGTTGATGCGGCCATCGGCGCCTGCCAGCCGGATGCCGTGCACATCCGAAAGCGGCTTCCCCTAGGACACCTGCACCCCCGCTGGATTCCGCCACGCACCACGATGTAAGCTCCGTCCGGCAAGCCAGGGAGGGCGTGATGCTGCAGACCAGACAGAATGTTCTCGGCGAGCGGTTCCACCTGCAGCGCGCCGCCTTCGAGGCGCAGCCTTTCCCCAACTTTGACGTTCGCAAGGATCGCCTCAAACGCCTGCTCGCGCTGACCGAGCGGCATGAAGCCGACATCTGCACCGCCATAGACACCGACTTTGGCGGCCGTTCCGCGCATGAGACGCGTCTTGCGGAACTGTTCGTCGTACGCGCCGGCATCCGCCACGCGCTGTCGCACCTCAGGGGCTGGATGCGCGAACGCCGCGTTGCCACCACCATGCCGTTCCTGCCCGGCAGAAATCGCCTCATCCCGCAGCCGCTCGGTGTCATCGGCATCGTGTCGCCCTGGAATTATCCTTTCCAGCTCGCCGTCGCGCCGGTCATCGCGGCACTCGCGGCCGGCAACCGCGTGCTCATCAAACCTTCCGAATTGACGCCGGCATTTTCCGCGCTGCTGGCCAAACTCGTTGCCGAGCATTTCGCAGCCGATGAGCTCAGCGTCATCAGCGGCGATGCGGAGATGGGAAAGGCCTTCGTGTCGATGCCTTTCGATCATTTGCTGTTCACCGGCTCGACCGCGGTTGGACGCCAGGTCGCGATCGCCGCGGCCGCCAATCTGACCCCGGTCACGCTCGAACTGGGCGGCAAGTCGCCGGCAATCTTCGATCCGTCATGCGACCTCGACGCGGCAGTATCGAGCATTGCCTACGGTAAGCTGTTGAATGCCGGGCAGACCTGTATCGCGCCGGATTACCTTCTGGTGCCGAAGGGGCAAGCAGGCACGGTCGCTGCCAGGCTCGCAACGGCGATCGCGAAGCTCTACCCGACCCTGCGCGACAACCCCGACTATACCGCCATCATCAGCGATCGGCACCACCAGCGCCTGCGCGACATGGTCACTGAAGCGCGTGACGCCGGCGCCGATATCACCGAAATCAACCCGGCCCACGAGGAACTCGGCGCCACCAGCCGGAAACTACCGCCGACCCTGGTCCGCAATGCCGGCTCCAACCTGCGGCTGATGCGCGAAGAGATCTTTGGGCCGGTGCTGCCCATCGTAGAATACACCGGGATCGACGAGGCGATCGCCCATGTGAACGGGGCCGACCGCCCGCTGGCACTCTACTGGTTCGGCCGCGACAGCGGCAACCGTCAACGCATCCTGCACGAGACAATTGCCGGCGGCGTCACCGTCAACGACTGCATGCTGCATCTGGTACAGGAAAACCAGCCCTTCGGCGGCGTCGGCGCCAGCGGCATGGGCGCCTATCACGGCGAATGGGGATTTCGCACCTTCAGCAAGGAGAAACCGGTTTTCATGCAGTCGCGGCTGAGCGCGGGAAGCCTGCTGCGCCCGCCCTACGGCAAGACGTTCGAACGGCTTTTCAGCCTCCTGCGGCACATCACCTGACCGACCGAGCTACGCAGCCCCGGTGCATTAAGACTATCTTCACCACGGTGCGGCAGGGTCCTCATCCTGCGGTGATGTCTTGAGTACCGCGGCGCCACAAGCGCCCAGGCAACAGACCCGCGCCTCCTTTGAGGTGCGGGTCATTCCACACACGACTCGATCTTCTACCCGCCTGCCAGCCACCTACCACCCGAAACACCGCGCTATGCATATGGCCGGACGCCGACGCTAGCAGGAAACGCGGCGGCGTCGCCAATATCGCTCACTTAACCCGGCGGCTGCCTGGATACGTGCCGCGATCGCGGCGGCGCGAGATGACCAAATTCGTTGACGAGTGCGCCTCCTTGATATCAAGGAATCCTGTGGAGTGTCGATCGCAGCGCTGTGTTGCTAGGGGTCCGGAATGCGAGTGGCTATTTTAGGTGGGGGGCTTCAAGGCTGCTGCGCAGCTCTAGCTTTGGGCGAGCGAGGCATGGACGTAGTCCTTTTCGATAGAAACGATGCGATTCTCAGTCGAACAGCTGTCGCGAACGAGGGGAAGATCCATCTTGGATACATGTATGCGGGTGACCCGTCCCTATCGACAGCTCGGATCATGATGAAGGGTGCTCTCGCCTTCGCACCGTTCATGCATCGGCACCTAGGCATAGAGACGCACGCCTTAGCAACCTCGGTTCCCGCGGCTTACGTCGTCCATCGAGACAGCCAACATTCGGCCCAAGCGGTTGAGGATTATCTCCGGGACGTTCATGAGTTGATTGTGAAAGCATCAACTGGACGCGAGTTCGACTACTTCGGATTGGATATTTCAGCGCCTCCGCGAGCATGGACCAGCAGCGAGCGGGATACAAGATTCAACCCGGACGCAGCGCTTGCAGCTTTCGACACGCCGGAAGTCGCCATCAATCCGGTAGCGTTGGCATCGGTCCTTAGGAGAGCAATTGCCGACCATCGCCGCATCGAAGTGCGTCACGGACATCAGGTTTCAAAGGTTGACAGCGTCGATGATAGGTTGTGCGTTACGAGTGAGAAGGCTGGTTTCGTTCAAGTAGATGCTTTCGATCACGTAGTGAACGCTCTTTGGGACGGGCGTTTGGCGATTGATGCGACAATGGGGCTGAAACCGACACGGCCTTGGCTTCATCGCTTAAAATACGGAATCAGCTTCACCTTGCCGGACGGACTTGAGCGTCCTCCCAGTGCGACCTTTGTCTCTGGACCATTCGGGGAAGTGGTCAGTTATCCTGATCGGCTGACATATCTTACCTGGTACCCGGAATGCATCCATGGGTATTCAACCGAGGTGACGCCGCCGGTCTGGGATACCTTTCCGCCAGAGCCGCTCCGCACAAAAATCCTCACACGAACAATTGCCGCCATGACGGAGATCGTCCCCTCGCTAGCCGCAGTCGATGCGGCGAACTTGCCGGATGCCTTGGTCAAAGGTGGACTTATCGTTGCTTGGGGCGAAACGGACATCTACGATACCAACAGCGAACTGCATCAACGATATCAGATTGGAATTACTTCGAAGGACAAATATCACTCAATAGATCCAGGCAAACTCACCATGGCACCATATTTTGCCGACCAGTGTGCGACCAGGATAGCGGGTGACGTCTGAACACCTCAAAGGATCGCGAATGAAACGTTTGACGCCGACAATTACGGTAGGGATGCCCGTATATAACGGTACGAAATACATCGAGGGAGCACTCAAATGTCTTCAGCAACAGACTTTCCGTGACTTCGAGGTCATAATTTCAGTCGACGGAAACGACCTCGCAACGGCCGAGAAATGCCGGCCATTCCTCGACGACAATCGGTTTAGAATGATTGTCCATCAAGAACGGCTCGACTGGTTTGGAAATCTTAACTGGTTGCTGAAACAGCCACTCGGCGAGTTCTTCTGCTATCGTCAGCACGACGACACAACCACAGCGGACTTCTTCGAAAGATTGGTTCGTACCGCCTGGGAAAAGCCAGATGCGGCGGCCGTTTACGCCGACTGTAAATGGATGGGTGGACGGACCGGTATGGATATAGCCGCGTCGATCGAGGGGGACACACTTCACCGCCTCCGGCAGCACATTGAGCAAAAGGAGCCTATGGCCGTGCGGGGTCTGCTCCGTCGCGACGCCATCAGGCAGGCCGGGCTCATTCGAGCCGATGAGTATCGTGGGCTTTCCGAAATATTTGTATGGTTGGCAAAGGTCTTGCGGTGGGGCAGTTTCATTCGGATTCCGGAGACGCTCTACTATCGCCTGGACCATGAAGAAAACTATCACAAACAGTGGTTTGAATGGCCCGATGAGCGCAAACGCGGGTCCTGGACCACGTTATACACCGGGCTTCTTGAGGCTGTAATGCCGGTCTGTAGCACCGCTGAAGAGCGTTTCTTTTTCCACCAGTTTATCCTTGATCGGATTGCTGTTATCAGGCCAAATCAGAGCTATCACTATTTGGCACATTCACCTCACGCAGGTGGCTCGCTTATGATCGAATGCCTTCAACGCCTTGCGACCGAAGGGAGCATGCATCTTTTGGAACTCCCTGCCATCCTGCAATCCAATGAATACGATCGGGCGCTCTCTGCTGAGATCAAAACGCTAAGAGAAAAGAACTCCAAACTGGAAGCCGATCTTTTAGCCTTCCGGCGTGAACAGATGAGGCCAAGAGAAAAAATTCGCCGTTTCTTTGGAATCCGCTAACCGGGCAACCGAAACCCAAGAGAGCAGCACGAGCGGGCACGCGTGGCGCTGGCGCGCTCAGACGAGGAAATCGGCCCGGTGCGGCGTAAAGCTGTCGACCAGCCGCCCCGCTTCCAGCGCCTTGACACCGTGCATCAGGCCCGACGGCACGATGAAGCTCCCGCCCGTCCCAACGATTTCGCTCCGGCCGTCGATGGTCACCTCGAAGCGGCCTTCGGCGACGTAGCTTGCCTGGACATGCGGGTGCGAATGCAGGGCGCCGACGCCACCCTTGTCGAAGCCGAATTCGACCAGCATCAGCTCGTCGGTGTGCAGGAGAACGCGTCGCCTGTTGCCGTCCGGCGTTGTCGTCCAGGCGCCCTCGCCGGCATGCGCGAAAATCTTCGGCTTCGTCATCGTTGTCTCCTCAGAGCAATTCCAGGAAAAGTGTGAAACGGTTTTCCGTCCGGAATTGCGTTAAAACAATGAGATAGCGCGGTTCAGCGTTTCCGCGAAACGACGAACCACGCTAGCGCGCCAGCCAGCCGCCATCCACCGGCACCACCGCGCCATGCATATAGTTGGACGCCGGCGCCAGCAGGAAGACGGCGGCGTCGCCAATGTCGCCCGCCTCGCCCCAGCGGCCGGCCGGGATACGCGCCAAGATGGCGGCGCTGCGGTCGGGATCGGCGCGCAGCGCCTGCGTGTTGTTGGTTTCGATATAGCCTGGCGCGATAGCGTTGACGTTGATGCCTTTTTGCGCCCATTCGCAGGCAAGCAGCCGGGTGATGCCCAGCACGCCATGCTTCGAGGCGGTGTAGGACGCCACGCGAATGCCGCCCTGGAAGCTCAGCACCGAGGCAATGTTGACGATCTTGCCTTTCCGCTCAGCGGCCAAGGCACGCATGGCAAAGCTTTGGCAGAGCAAAAAAACCGCCTTCAGATTGACATCCATGACGTCGTCCCAATCGGCCTCGCTGAGATCGACGGCATCGGCGCGCCGGATGATGCCGGCATTGTTGACCAGCCCGTCGAGCGGGCCGCTTTCGTCCCAGACGCGGTCGAGCAAGGGGCCGGCGGCTGACGTGTCGGCAAGATCGGCGCTCACCGCCTCGAATTGCCCGCCCATCGTTGCGATCTTTCTGGCCGTATCGTCCATCGACGAGCGACCGACGCCGATCACCGTGCCGCCGGCGCGTGCGATCGATACGGCGATGCCCTGGCCGATGCCGGTGTTGGCGCCGGTGACCAGGATACGTTTTCCGGCAAGGCTGAAGGGGTCGCTCACCGCAGATCGCCCAACGCCACCGGGTCGACATCGGTGTAGTCGACATTGTCGCCGGCCATCGCCCAGATGAACGCATAATTGGAAGTGCCGGCGCCGGAGTGGATCGACCAGCCCGGCGACAGCACGGCCTCTTCGTTGGCCATGACGATATGGCGCGTTTCGTCCGGCTCGCCCATGAAGTGGAAGACGCGCGCCGTCTCGGCCAGGTCGAAATAGAGATAGGCCTCCATGCGCCGGTCATGCACATGGCAAGGCATGGTGTTCCAGATAGAGCCCGGCGCCAGCTGGGTCATACCGACCACCAGCTGGCAGGTCTTTGCGCCATCGGCATGGATGAACTGGAAGATCGAACGCTCGTTGCAGGCATCCTTGCTGCCAAGATCGAGGCGCTTTGCATCGCCGATGCGGATCAGCCGGCTGGGATGAGCCAGATGCGCCGGCGCGCTGAGCAGATAGAACTTCGCCGGCGCCCCCTCGTCCGCTGAGGCGAAGGACACATCCTGTGTGCCCATGCCGAGATAGAGCATGTCGCGCGCCTGCAATTCGAAGGACTGGCCGCCGGTCGTGATGACGCCCACGCCACCGATGTTGACGGCGATCAACTCGCGCCGGTCGAGGAAACCTTTGGTGCCGGTCGGCTTGATCGCCTCCAGTTGGAGCGGCGAGCCTATCGGCACGGCGCCGCCGACGATCATGCGGTCGTAGTGGGTGTAGGTCAGGCTGATGCGGCCGGACTGGAACAGGCCGTCAATGTGGAAATTGTGACGGAGTTCATCGGTTCCCATCGCCGCGGCGGCAACCGGGTCTATGGCAAAGCGGGATGTGTAATCGGTATGGCTCTGGCTCATTTTCGTCCTGACTTGAAATGGGTCATTCGCCGGCGGCGGCCCTGACCGAACTGGCATAGAAAGCCTGACGCGCATGCAGGCGCTCGCGGTAGCGCTGCTGGCTGGCTGTGAGGTGCGCGCGCATTGCCTCGCGCGCCGCTTCGGCATCGCCCGATGTGATCGCATTGAGGATCACCAGATGTTCGCGCTGCAGCCCGCGCTGGTAGCTGTCGGATTGCGCCAGTTCGGTCGACCAGGGCGAGGTCACGTCGCACGGAATGGCGCGCCGGCCGAGCACGTCGAGCATCTCGACATAGAATGGGTTGTTGGTCGCGCTGGCGATGGCGCGGTGGAAAGCGAGGTCGGCCGGGCCGGTCGGCTCGCTGGCAAGCAGCAGCCGCTCGAATTCGAAGAAGGCTTCCTGGATCGCCGCCTCCTGCGCGGCGTTGCGGCGAATAGCGGCGATCCCGGCCGACTCGATCTCGATTGCCAGGCGTACCTCGAGCACGTTGAGCGCGATCGAATCCTTGGCTCCCATGTCGGCGGCAAGCGCTCCGAACATCGTCGAGATATGCTCGGTGACGAAGACGCCGGCGCCTTGACGCGACTCGACCAGGCCGTCGGCGGCAAGCTTGGCCAGCGCCTCGCGGATGACGGTGCGGCTGACGCCGAAGGTCTCGGTCAGCTGGCCCTCGGTCGGCAATTTGTGGCCAGGCAGGATTTCGCCCGCCTGCAGCTGCTTGCGGATCGCCGCAACGACGGTCTCCGACAGCTTGGGTTTTCTCTCGACCCTGAGATCGGCGGATGCAGCGGACACGTGATGGTCTCCTAAAGCAATTCCAGGAAAAATGTGAAACGGTTTCCGTCCGGAATTGCGTCAAAACAAAGGGTTAGAGCAGTTCGCCGTTCCCGTGAACTGCTCTAGTGGAACAGGTGCGGCAACCACAACGAAATTTCCGGCACGTAGGTGACAAGCATCAACACAGCGAAAGCCGCCCCATAGAATGGCCAGATCGAACGCATCGCCGTCCAGATCGGGATCCGGCCGATCGCACAGCTGACGAACAGCACTGCCCCCACCGGTGGTGTGCACAAGCCGATGCCGAGATTGAGAATGAGGATCACGCCGAAATGCACCGGATCGACGCCGTAGGCCATGACCACCGGCAGGAAGATCGGCGTGGTGATGATGATCAGCGGCGACATGTCCATGAACGTGCCGAGGATGAGAAGTACGACGTTGATCAACAGCAGGATGACCAGCCTGTTGTCGGATACGGACTGCAGGAAGGCGACCAGAGCGGCCGGCACCCGGAGATAGGCCAGCAGCCAGCCAAAGGCGGCGGCGCAGCCGATGATCATCAGCACCATTGCGGTTGTGCGCACGGCAGCGGTGGTCGCGGTGACGAAGTCGTTCCAGCTCATTGAGCGATAGATCAGCAGGGTCACCAGGAAAGCATAGACGATGGCGATGCAGGAGCTTTCGGTGGCGGTGAAGACGCCGGAGCGAACGCCGCCGAAGATGATGCCGATCAGGATCAGCCCGGGAATTGCGGCAACGAGCAATTGCAGCGCCCTGCCGAAGCCGGCGAACGGCTCGGTCGGATAGGCGCGGCGGCTGGCGACCCAATAGGCCGTGACCATCAGAGATAGCGCCAGCAGCAGGCCCGGTATGATGCCGGCGGTGAACAGATCGGCGATCGAGATCCGGCCGCCGGCCGAAATCGAATAAATGATCATGTTGTGCGAAGGCGGTATCAGCAGCGCAATGATGGCGCCGACTGAAGTGATGTTGACAGCATAATCGACGCCGTAGCCGCGCGCCTTCATCTGCGGGATCATCAGCCCGCCGACCGCCGAGGCATCGGCCACCGCCGAGCCGGAAATGCCGCCGAACATGGTCGAGGCGGCGATGTTGACCTGGCCGAGCCCGCCTCTCAGGTGGCCGACCAACGCCCCGGCGAGCGCAACAAGGCGAGCGGCAATGCCGCCGCGCACCATCAGGTCACCGGCGAAGATGAAGAACGGGATGGCCATCAGCGAAAACACGCTGACACCGGAGTTGAGGCGCTGGAACACCACCAGCGGCGGCAGCCCCAGCACCAGAACCGTGGCGAAGCTGGCGACACCGAGGCAGAAGGCGATCGGTGTGCCGATGATCAGAAGAAAGACGAAGGTGCCGAACAGAACCGTCAATGCCATCTAGAGACCCTCCTCGCCCGTGGCGTATTGATCGGCATCGACCGGCAGTCCGGCAAAGCGCCCGGCAAGCCGCTCGAGCGAAAACAGGCAGACAAGCGCGCCGCCCAGGATGACCGGCAGGAAACTGACGCCGCCCGGGAAAGCGAGAGACGGCATCACCGTGTTCCATGTCAGCCGGGTGAGCTGGGCGCCGTAGACGATCATGCCGAGACCGAAGGCGAGCACGACGACATCCGAAATGCTGCGCAGTACCGCCTTTGCGGCGGGCGGCAGGAAATAGAGCAGCACATCGAAGCCCAGATGCGTGCGTTCGCGGACACCGACGGCCGCGCCCAAAAAGATGAACCACCCCATCAAAATCACCGAGAAGGGTTCCGTCCAGCTTGGCGAACTGTTGAGCACATAGCGTGAGAACACCTGCCAGAAGATGATCACGGTCATCAGCGTCAGGCCGATGCCGCTGACCCACAGCGCAAGCCTCGCCAGCATTGACAGCAGCCGTTCTATTGCCAGCCAGAATGGTTTCATATGCGCGCTTCCCCCTGGACGGTGGCGCGCAAGCTCGCGCCACCATTGCCGCGAACGGATTATTTGGTCGCCTGGATGCGCGCGGCGAGATCTTTCAACTCGGGGGTCGAGAGATATTTCTCGTAGACCGGCTTCATCGCATCGATCAGCGGCTGCTTGTCGATCTCACTGACCTTGACGCCGGCTTTCTCGACGATGTCGCGCGACTTCTTCTCCTGCGCGTCCCACAATTCACGCATCTTGACGACGCTGTCCTTGGCCGCCTGCCGCACGATCGCCTGGTCTTCCGGGGCGAGCTTGTCCCAGCTCGCCTTCGACATCACCAGAACCTCGGGCACGATCTGGTGCTGGTCGAGCGTGTAGTGCTTGGCGACCTCGAAATGCTTGGCGGATTCGAAGCTCGGCCAGTTGTTCTCGGCGCCGTCGATGACGCCTGTCTGCAAAGCCGAATAGACCTCGCCATAGGCCATCGGCGTGGCGTTGGCGCCCAACGCATTGACCATGTCGACGAACACGTCGGACTGGATGACGCGGAACTTCATGCCCTTCATGTCGGCCATCGAGGTGATGTCCTTCTTGGTGTTGTAGAAGGAGCGTGCCCCGGAATCGTAGAAGGCGAGACCGACAAGGTCGTGAGTCTCAAAGGCTTTCAGGATCTCGTCCCCGATCGGCCCGTCCATGACATGGCGCATATGCTCGACGGAGCGGAACATGTAGGGCAGCGACGGCACCGCGGTTTGCGGAACGATGCCGTTGAACGGCCCCATCGAGACGCGGTTGAGATCGATGACGCCGGTTTGCGTCTGCTCGATCGTGTCCTTCTCCTCGCCGAGCTGCGCCGAATGATAGACCTCGACCGAATAGCGGCCATTGGTGCGCTGCTTGATCAGCTCGCCCATATATTTGACCGCTTCGACGGTTGGATAGCCGTCGGGATGGGTATCGGACGACCGCAGCACGGTTTCGGCGTTGGCGATGCCGACCAGCAACGAGCCGAAAACGAATGTTACTGCCGTCAATTTCGAAAGATGCAACATGACTTCCTCCCTATGAAACCAAAACGCCCGGCTCAGAGCCGGTAGGCCTTTTTCGCAAGTGTATAAGCAAGCTCCCGCGCCAGCTCATGCGCCTCGTCCTCGCGCAGCCGATGCTCGGCGACGAGACGCGCCAGGAACGCGCAGTCGACCCGCCGCGCCACATCGTGGCGCGCCGGGATCGAGGGAAAGGCACGGGTGTCATCGTTGAAGCCGACGGTGTTGTAGAAGCCGGCGGTCTCGGTGGTCATCTCGCGGAAGCGCCGCATGCCTTCCGGGCTGTCGTGGAACCACCAGGCCGGCCCGAGCTTCAGCGCCGGGTAGACACCGGCGAGTGGCGCCAGTTCGCGCGCATAGCTTGTTTCGTCGAGCGTGAAGAGAACGATTGTGAGGTCGCGCTCAAGTCCGACGCAGTCGAGCAGTGGCTTCAGCGCCGTGACATAGTCGGTCCGGGTCGGGATATCGAAACCCTTGTCGCGGCCGAATTTTTGGAAAACAGCCGACGAATGATTGCGCCAGGAGCCGGGATGGATCTGCAGCACCAGCCCGTCGTCGAGGCTCATCTTGGCCATCTCGGTCAGCATCTGGGCGCGGAACAGTTTCCGTTCGCGCTCGTCGTCGGAGCCACGGCGAACGCGATTGAACAGCTCCTGCGCTGCAGCATCCGAAAGATTGGCGGTCTCGGCCGTCGGATGGCCATGGTCGGACGAGGTCGCGCCGAAGCTTTTGAAGAAGGCGCGCCGCTGGCGATGCGCATCGAGATAGCCTGCCCAGCTGCCGGTGTCGCAGCCGGTGATCTCGCCGAGCCGGTCGAGATTGGTTGAAAACCCCTCGAAGTCGGGATCGACGACGGCGTCGGGGCGATAAGCGGTGACCACACGGCCCTGCCAGCCGCTGTCGCGGATCATCTGGTGCCATTTGAGATCGTCGAGCGCGCCTTCGGTGGTCGCGATGACCTCGATGTTGAAGCGCTCGAACAGGGCGCGCGGGCGGAAATTCTCCCACTGCAGCAGCGTCGCGATGGCGTCGTAGTGGCGGTCGGCGGTCGCTGCGGTCAGCGGCTCGTCGATGCCGAACAGATCGGCAAGCACATGATCGAACCACAGCCGGGTCGGTGTGCCCCGAAACAGATAATAGTGCTCGGCAAAACGACGCCAGATCGTCCGGCCGTCTGTCTCGACAGGCGCGCCGTCCAGCGTCGCCACGCCGAGATCCTCAAGGCGGATGCCTTGGCTGAACAGCATGCGGAAAATGTAGTGGTCCGGAACGATGAGCAGTTGCGCCGGATCCGTAAAAGGCTCGTTCAGCGCATACCAACGCGGATCCGTGTGGCCATGCGGGCTGACCAGGGGCAGGTCCTTGATCCCGGCATAGAGATCGCGGGCAACCGAGCGCGAATGCGCATCGGCGGGAAACAGCAGATCCGCATCGGTCAGTGGCACGGCAATCCTCCCAGGGCCGCTATCGGTAGGGGCGGCAAGAAATAATGTCAACATACAAAAATTAGATTGTTGTATGATGACTTTTCGGCCCATTGTGTGGCGGGAAATCGAATGTTACGCCGCTTTGCCGATCCCTGCCGAGGCCACTCATGTCATCCGACCAGACCAGTCGCACCACGACGACCGAACGCCTTTCCACGAAGACGGTGCGCGCACTGCCGGCTTCGATCGCGACGCCTTCGTATGACCGCAGCCGCATCGTCCCGGGCATCGTGCATCTTGGCGTCGGCGCCTTCCATCGCGCCCACCAGGCCGCCTATGTCGACGATTGCCTGGCGGCCGGCGAGACGGATTGGGGCATAACAGGCGTTTCGCTGCGCAGCGCCGACACGCGCGACGCACTCACGCCGCAGGATGGGCTCTACACGCTGGCGATCAGAAGCAGTGGAACCGAAAAACTTCAGGTCATCGGCTCGATTACCGCGATGCTGGTTGCGCCGGAGGATCCGGGCGCGGTGCTGGCCGCGCTGACCGATCCGCGCACCCGCATCGTCACACTTACGATCACCGAAAAGGCCTATCTGAGGGCGGCTGGCGGCGGATTGGACGCTGCTCATCCCGATATCGCCCATGATCTGGCCAATCCGCAGATGCCGAAGACAGCGCATGGTTTCCTGACCGAGGCGCTTGCCCGGCGACGCGCCGCCGGCACGCCGCCCTTTACCGTGCTCTGTTGCGACAATCTGCCGGCCAACGGCGCCACGCTGCATCGGCTGTTGGTTGAATTCGCCCAGTTGCGAGATGCCGGGCTCGCCCAATCGAGTGATGTCGGAATTGCCGATCACATCGCCCATCAGGTCGCCTTTCCTTCAAGCATGGTCGACCGCATCGTGCCGGCAACCACCGATGCCGATCGGGCGCGGATCGCTGAAGAACTCGGTGCCGAGGACGCTTGGCCTGTCATGACCGAGCCGTTCTGCCAATGGGTGGTCGAAGACAATTTCCCAGCGGGCCGCCCGGACTGGGAACAGTTCGGCGTCACCATGGTTCGCGACGTCGGCCCGTTCGAGGACATGAAGCTCAGGCTGCTCAACGGCTCGCATTCGGCCATCGCCTATCTTGGCCTGCTCAGCGGTCATGCCACCGTCGACCGCGCCTTCGCCGACCCGGCGATCCGGCAATTCGTCGATGCATTGTGGGCGGAAGCCATCCCGACCCTGCCCGAGGATGCCGGGCTCGACCCGAGCGCTTACACCGCGGAGCTCGCTGAGCGTTTTTCCAACACTGCACTTGCCCACCGTACGGCTCAGATCGCCAATGACGGCAGCCAGAAATTGCCGCAGCGCATCGTCGCTTCCGCCATTGAATGTCTAGAAGCCGGTACCGAGCTGGTCCATCTCACGTTGGTGGTGGCTGCCTGGATCGCTGCTTGCGCCGCACGAGGAAAAACCTTGCCGGAGGGCCATTTCACCGACCCACTCGACGCGGCGTTGACGGCACTTTTGGGCGAGCAACTGCCGGCGAACGAAACCGTGACCGCGGTGTTCGACCTCGCCGGCTTCGCCAGGGACCATGCCGAGCGCCAGACCTTGATCGAGCTCGTGGCCGTGCATCTCGTCCACCTGCGACGAGACGGCCCGACATTGGCTTTCGCAGCCTTGGGCATTTGAACAAAAAAGCGAGGCAAGGCCCCGCTTTTTACTCTTTCATCGAACCGAATTTCAAGCCGGCAGGATGGCGCCTTCCAGCGTGGTGAGCTGGCTAAGGAACTGTTCCGCCTTGCTGCGAGCCTCGTCGTCCTTGGCATCAGTGGCGTCTTCTTTGGCTTCCTGGATGCGGCGCGCGAGATCGGCGCGGTCGACATCCTTCACCGCGACAGCCGATTCCGCCAGCAGCGTGCAGCCGGCCGGAACGATGTCGGCGAAGCCGCCGAACACCACATAGCGTTCTTCGCCGCCCGCTGCGGTCTTTACGGTGACGACACCCGGCTTGATCGTGGTCATGACCGGCGCGTGATGCGCCATCACGGTCATCTCGCCTTCGGCTCCCGGAATGACGACGGATTCAACCTGCTCGGAAACAAGCAGGCGCTCCGGCGAGACCAGTTCGAACTTGAAAGCTTCAGCCATGATCAATTTAGCGAATAGCGAATAGCGAGCAGCGAGTAGTCAGAAGAAGAATTCGCCGGCCCATATTCCCTATTCGCTACTCCCTATTCGCTATTCGCTTGATTACGCCGCTTCAGCCGCGAGGCGCTGTGCTTTCTCGACCGCTTCCTCGATGCCGCCGACCATGTAGAAGGCAGCTTCCGGAAGGTGATCGTAGTCGCCGTTGCAGAGGCCCTTGAAGCCCTTGATGGTGTCGGCGAGGTCGACCAGCTTGCCCGGGGCGCCGGTGAACACTTCGGCGACGAAGAAGGGCTGCGACAGGAAGCGCTCGATCTTGCGGGCGCGGGCCACGGTCTGCTTGTCTTCTTCCGACAGCTCGTCCATGCCCAGGATGGCGATGATGTCCTGCAGCGACTTGTAGCGCTGGAGGATCGACTGCACCTGGCGGGCGACGCCATAATGCTCGTCGCCGACGACCAGCGGGTCGAGCATGCGCGAGGTCGAATCCAGCGGATCGACGGCCGGATAGATGCCCTTTTCGGCGATGGCGCGGTTCAGCGTCGTGGTCGCGTCAAGGTGGGCGAACGAGGTCGCCGGCGCCGGATCGGTCAAGTCGTCGGCGGGCACGTAAATGGCCTGCACGGAGGTGATCGAGCCCTTGGTGGTGGTGGTGATGCGTTCCTGCAGCGCGCCCATGTCCGTGGCGAGCGTCGGCTGATAGCCCACGGCCGAAGGAATACGGCCGAGCAGAGCCGACACTTCCGAACCCGCCTGCGTGAAGCGGAAGATGTTGTCGACGAAGAACAACACGTCCTGGCCCTGGTCGCGGAAATACTCCGCAACCGTCAGGCCAGTCAGGCCGACGCGGGCGCGCGCGCCCGGCGGCTCGTTCATCTGGCCGTAGACGAGCGCGGCCTTGGAGCCTTCGCCGCCGCCCTTCTTGTTGACGCCGGATTCGATGAACTCGTGATAGAGATCGTTGCCTTCGCGGGTGCGCTCGCCGACGCCGGCGAACACCGAATAGCCGCCATGCGCCTTGGCGATGTTGTTGATCAGTTCCTGGATCAGCACGGTCTTGCCGACGCCGGCGCCGCCGAACAGGCCGATCTTGCCGCCCTTGGCGTAGGGAGCCAAGAGGTCGAGCACCTTGATGCCGGTGATCAGGATCTGTGCTTCCGTCGACTGCTCGACATACGTCGGAGCCGGCTGGTGGATGGAGCGCATTTCGATCGCGTCGACCGGGCCTTCTTCGTCGACCGGCTCGCCGATGACGTTGATGATGCGGCCGAGCATGCCCGGGCCGACCGGCACGGTGATCGGCGCGCCGGTGTCACGCACTTCCTGGCCGCGAACCAGACCTTCGGTCGAGTCCATGGCGATGCAGCGCACGGTGTTTTCACCCAGGTGCTGGGCGACTTCGAGCACCAGACGGTTGCCGACATTGGTCGTCTCGAGCGCGTTCAGGATCGCCGGCAGGTGATCGCCGAACTGCACGTCGACGACGGCGCCGATGACCTGGCGGACCTTGCCGACAACGCCGGTTGCCTTGCTGGCCACTGCCGATGTCTTGGCAGCTGCGGTCTTCGCCGGTGCTGCTGCCTTGGCCGGGGCCGCCTTCGCGGCTGCTGCTGGAGCCTTTGCCGCCTTCGCGGGGGCTGCTGCCTTCGCGGCTGCGGCCTTGGGGGCTGCCTTCTGGGGGGTCGCTGCTTTCGCCATCGTCTTTACCCTTTTTCGTCCTTTGTTTCTCACGCGGTCCGGTCGCGGGCAAAAAACCCGCGGACCGCGCCTAGAGCGCCTCGGCGCCCGAAATGATTTCGATCAGTTCCTTGGTGATCTGCGCCTGCCGCTGGCGGTTATAGGTGATCGACAGTTTGTTGATCATCTCGCCGGCGTTGCGCGTCGCATTGTCCATGGCGCTCATCTTGGCGCCCATCTCGCCGGCCGCGTTTTCGAGCAGTGCCCGGAAAACCTGCACCGAGATGTTGCGCGGAATGAGATCGGAGAGGATTTCGCCCGGCTCCGGTTCGTATTCATAGACAGCGTTGCCGCCATCCGTCACTTCCGCCTGAGCCGAAGCAACGCCCGCCGGAATGATCTGCTGCGCGGTCGGGATCTGGCTGATCACCGACTTGAACTGCGAATAGAACAGCGTGCAGATGTCGAAGCCGCCCTCGTTGAAGAGATGGATGACCTTCTTGGCTATGGCATCGGCATTGACGAAACCGAGTGTCTTGACCTCGCGCAGATCGACGCGATCGATGATCAGCGACGCGTAGTCGCGGCGCAGGATGTCGAAACCCTTCTTGCCGACGCAGATGATCTTGACCTGCTTGCCGTCGGCCAAAAGCTTGCGGATGTGGTCGCGGGCAAGACGGGCGATCTGCGAATTGAAGCCGCCGCACAGGCCGCGCTCGGCGGTGCAGACGACGAGCAGATGCACATCATCCTTGCCGGTGCCGGTCATCAGCGCCGGGGCATCGCCACCGCCGCCGATCGCCTGGGTGATGTTGGCCAGCACGGAACCCATGCGCTCCGAATAGGGGCGCGCCGCTTCCGCAGCCTCTTGCGCACGGCGCAGCTTCGCCGCAGCGACCATCTGCATCGCCTTGGTGATCTTCTGCGTCGCCTTGACCGAGGCGATACGGTTACGAAGGTCTTTTAATGAAGGCATGCTTCAAACCTGATCCCGTCTTGTCGCTTCGCTCAGGCGAAGGTCTTGGCGAAAGCGTCGATCTCGGCCTTCAGCTTGGCGCGCAGATCGTCCGACAGTGCCTTTTCCTTGCGGATGGCGTCGAGAACGTCCTTGCCGGCCGCACGCATGTGGCTGAGCAGGCCATGCTCGAACTTGCCGACCTGGTTGACCGGCAGCTTGTCGAGATAACCGTTGACGCCGGCGAAGATCACCGCGACCTGCTCTTCCGTCTTCAGCGGCGAGAACTGCGGCTGCTTCAGGAGTTCGGTCAGGCGCGATCCGCGGTTGAGCAGGCGCTGCGTGGCAGCGTCGAGATCCGAGCCGAACTGCGCGAAGGCCGCCATTTCGCGGTACTGCGCGAGCTCGCCCTTAATCGAGCCGGCAACCTGCTTCATCGCCTTGATCTGCGCGGCCGAGCCGACGCGCGACACCGATAGACCGACGTTCACCGCAGGACGGATGCCCTGGAAGAACAGGTTGGTTTCGAGGAAGATCTGGCCGTCGGTGATCGAGATCACGTTGGTCGGGATGTAGGCCGACACGTCGTTGGCCTGCGTCTCGATGATCGGCAGAGCGGTCAGCGACCCGCCGCCCAGATCGTCGTTGAGCTTGGCGGCGCGCTCGAGCAGGCGCGAGTGCAGGTAGAACACGTCGCCCGGATAGGCTTCGCGGCCCGGCGGGCGGCGCAGCAGCAGCGACATCTGGCGATAGGCGACGGCCTGCTTCGACAGATCGTCATAGCTGATCAGCGCGTGCATGCCGTTGTCGCGGAAATATTCACCCATGGTGCAGCCGGCGAACGGCGCCAGGAACTGCATCGGCGCCGGGTCGGAAGCGGTGGCGGCGATGATGATCGAGTATTCGAGCGCGCCGCGCTCTTCCAGCACCTTGACGAACTGCGCGACGGTCGAGCGCTTCTGGCCGACGGCGACGTAGACGCAGTAGAGCTTTTCCTTCTCGGGGCCGTTGTCGTGCACCGACTTCTGGTTGAGCATCGTGTCGAGGATGATGGCGGTCTTGCCGGTCTGGCGATCGCCGATGACCAGCTCGCGCTGGCCGCGACCGACTGGGATCAGCGCATCGATGGCCTTGAGGCCGGTCGACATCGGCTCGTTCACCGATTTGCGCGGAATGATGCCGGGCGCCTTGACGTCGACGCGCTTGCGCTCGACTGCCTTGATCGGACCCTTGCCATCGATCGGATTGCCGAGCGCGTCGACGACGCGACCGAGCAGGCCTGGACCGACGGGAACGTCGACGATGGCGCCGGTGCGCTTGACGATGTCGCCTTCCTTGATGTCGCGGTCGGCGCCGAAGATGACGACGCCGACATTGTCGGCTTCGAGGTTGAGCGCCATGCCGCGGATGCCGCCGGGGAATTCGACCATCTCGCCGGCCTGAACATTGTCGAGGCCGTAGACACGAGCGATACCGTCACCGACGGACAGCACCTGTCCAACTTCGGAGACCTCGGCCTCCTTGCCGAAATTCTTGATCTGGTCTTTCAGAATTGCGGAAATTTCCGCGGCGCGGATGTCCATCAGCCGACCTCTTTCAGTGCAAGCTTGAGCGAATTGAGTTTGGTTTTGAGCGACGTATCGATCTGGCGCGAGCCCATCTTGACCACCAGCCCGCCGAGCAGCGACGGATCGACGGTGACGGAGATAGCCACATCCTTGCCGGCAACGCTCTTCAGCGCCGCCTTGAGTTCGGTCTGCTGGACAGCCGTCAGCGCGTGAGCCGACGTCACTTCAGCAGCGGTCTCGCCACGGTGTTCGGCTGATATCTGGCGGAACGCCCTGATCATGCCGGGAATGGCGAACAGCCGGCGGTTGCGGGCGACGACGCGCAGGAAATTTCCGGTAAGGCCGGTGATCCCGGCCTTGTCAGCGATCGCCGCGATGGCCTTCGCCTGGTCCTCGCTGGAGAACACCGGGCTGTTGATCAGCCGGGTGAGATCAGCGCTGCCCGCGAGCATGATTTCGAAACTGTTGAGGTCGGCTTCGACCTTGGCCACGGAATTTGCCTGCAGGGCGAGTTCGAACAGCGAACCCGCATAGCGTTCTGCGACACCTGAGATTGGCGATGACGATTGAGCCACGGACCGTCTTTTCTCTTGTCTGACAGGCCGTAGATTGTTGGCGCGAGCAAAAACTCTGGCTAAATCTTTGACCTTACTGCATTTTTTCGAGCACGGAGGCGCGGCTTCCGCTATCCCCGGCCGAAAGTCGATTGCCGTCTAGCACAGGCATTTTAAGACCGCAATGCGTCGTTCCGCATGGTTTTCAGGCACTATTGTCGCATCCGGCGAAAGTCGCCCGTCTTCGATCGCGGAATACCCAATGATTCAGGGCAGAAAGCCGAAGGCGAAGGCGAGCGGCAACGCCGCCAGGACCAATTCCAGCACAATGGAAACCCAATTGAAAGGCGTGTTGGCGCCATCAGACATCATCGACAGCAGCCGGCCGAAGGCAGTGAACAGCCAGGAGAAGCCAAGCGCCATGTAGATCAGCGGCTGCGCCAGCAGGATACAGCACAGGCCGACACCGAGATAAAAGCCGGACATCCTGCCGCGCCCCTCGGCGATCGCCGCAGCCTTCTCTGGCTTGACCTGCAGGCGCAGGGCACGGAAGGCGAGACCCGGCGCCAGGAAGAACAAAAGCCCGAGCAGCACCGTTAAGACGGCGCTCGACCAAGCCAGCCATTCGCCCTGGCTCGTCGGCCATGGAAGCGCAAAATCCATCTTGTCCCCTCGAAATGCCTGTTTTGAAATTCCGGGCATTCTAACGGAGGAAAGCCCCCGCGCCAGATGGGTCCAGGTACTTTAGGCAGCGCGCATCAACCGAGCGCGAATTCCACAGCCGCCTCGGCATGGATGCGCGTCGTGTCGAAGACCGGGATGTCGAAATCCTGCTGGCCGATGAGCATGGTGATCTCGGTGCAGCCCATGATGACGCTGTCGGCCGCCTCTTCGCGGCGCAGGCGTTCTGTCTCGGCGATATAGGCCGCCTTGGATGTTTCGGTGACGATGCCCTGGCACAGTTCCTCGTAGATGACACGGTGCACCATGTCGCGCCCGGCCGCATCAGGCACCACGGGGTCCAAGCCAAATCTGTCAGCGAGCCGGCCTTTGTAGAAATCCTGCTCCATGGTGAAGCGCGTCGCCAGCAGCGCCGGACGCTGCATTCCGGCACGCTTGACCGCCACTGCGGTGGCATCGGCGATGTGGATCAGAGGGATCGACACCGACGCCTGCACCTGATCGGCCAGTTTGTGCATGGTGTTGGTGCACAAAAGCAGACCTTCCGCGCCGCCGGCCTCAAGCTTGCGCGCCGCTTCTACGAGGAGCACGCCGGCACCGTCCCAATCGCCGTGATGCTGCCGCTCGGCGATCTCGGCGAAGTCGAAGGACCACAGCAGGAGTTTGGCAGAATGCAAGCCGCCCAGCCGATCGCGCACGATCTCGTTGAGCAGGCGATAGTAGATGGCGGTGGATTCCCAGCTCATGCCGCCGAGAAGGCCAAGGGTTTTCATGATGGCTGTTCCTTTCCCAGGGCAATTCCTATATTATGACCACATGAGACCACAAGGAGAGCCGCTATGAAAACGATGCAGGTTCGAGAAGCCAAAGCCGGGTTCTCGGCGCTCGTCGAAGCCGCGGAAAACGGTGAGCCAACCATCATTACGAAGCACGGCAAGCCAGCTGCGGCGATCGTTTCTGTCGAGGACATGCAGAAGCTTTACCCCGTCAAGCGCCGCAACTTCGGAGAGTTTCTTTTGACATATCCCGGAGGGATCGAGCTCGAGAGGAATCCATCACCGTCGCGGGATATCGATCTTTGAGCCGCTATCTTATCGATACGTCTATTTTATCCGCCTTCGCACCTGGAAGGCCCGCCCTAGCAAGAGAGGTCTCCACTTGGATCACAACCCAAGGTGAAAAGCAGACGCTGTTCGTCCCTGCCATAGCAATTACTGAAATCGAGAAAGGGATATGCAAGCTCTATCGCGCGGGGGCTACAAAACGAGCGGAGAGTCTCACCGATTGGCTCAACAATGTCATTGAAGGATTCGCAGATCAAATCCTGGCGGTCGACGCCGATGTGGCGCGAAGAGCAGGCCAGATGGAGGAAGCGGCCTCTGCCCAAGGGAAGAATCCGGGTCTTGCGGACATACTGATCGCCGCTACAGCGGCAATCAACGAACTTACTGTGATCACAGCCAACATCAGGCATTTCGAAGCGCTAGACGTCTGGTGCTGGAACATACTTCAAGACCCGCCAGCACCAGACTAATGCACTCCAAAGTCACAAAAAACTCTGCGGGTCGATATCGACCTGCACCCGAACCGAACCGCGCTGCTTCGGCCCGTTGGCCAGCATCGCACGAATAAACCCTTGCATGTCGGCGCGCCGCTCGCCCTGGATCAGCAGCCGGAAGCGGTGGCGCCCACCGAGCAGTGACAGCGGCGCCTCGGCCGGCCCCAGCACAAACAGGTCCGTCGCCTCGGGCGCGGCGCGGCGCAGGCCGCGTGCATGGCCTTCGGCTTCGGCCCGCGTCACCGCGCTGACGATGACACCGGCCAGCCGGCCGAACGGCGGCAGGGCGGCCCGTTCGCGCTCGGCGATCTCGCGCTCGTAAAAAGCCTCGGCGTCGCCCGAGACGATCGCCCGCATCACCGGGTGGTCGGGCTGAAAAGTCTGCAGCAGGCCAAGGCTCTTCTTGCCGGTGCGGCCGGCGCGGCCGGTGACCTGGCTGAGCAGCTGGAACGTGCGCTCGGCGGCGCGCGGATCGCCATTGGCAAGTCCGAGATCGGCATCGACGACGCCGACCAAAGTCATGTTGGGAAAGTTGTGGCCCTTGGCGACGAGCTGCGTGCCGATGACGATGTCGGCTTCGCCATCGGCGATCGCTTCCAGCTCCAGCCGCAGCCGCCGCACGCCGCCCATCAGGTCGGACGACAAGACGATGGTGCGCGCGTCGGGAAAATGCGTAACGACCTCTTCGGCGATCCGCTCGACGCCCGGTCCGCAGGCGACCAGATGATCGAGCGTGCCGCATTCCGGGCAGGCTTCGGGGCGGCGCTCATTGTGCCCGCAATGATGGCAGACCAGTTGGCCGCGAAAGCGATGCTCGACCAGCCAGGCCGAGCAGACCGGGCAGCCGAAGCGATGGCCGCAGACCCGGCACAGCGTCAGTGGCGCATAGCCGCGCCGGTTGAGGAACAGCAGCGATTGCTCCTGCCTCTCCAGCGTCTGGTGCATCTGGTCGAGCAGAACCGGCGACAGGAAACCGCCACGCGCCGGCGGCGCACGCCGCATGTCGACCGCCTTCAGATGCGGAAGTGCTGCCTCGGCGAAGCGAGCGGAAAGCACCGCCCTGTTATATTTACCTTGGCTGGCATTGACCCGGCTTTCGACCGACGGCGTCGCCGACGCCAGCACCACGGGGAAGCTGCCGATATGGCCGCGCACCACCGCCATGTCGCGCGCATTGTAGAAGACGCGGTCCTCCTGCTTGTAGGCAGGGTCGTGCTCCTCGTCGACGACGATAAGGCCGAGCTCCTTGAACGGCAGGAACAGCGCCGAGCGCGCGCCGGCGACGACCCGCACGCCGCCCTCCGCCACTTGCCGCCAAACCCGCTCGCGCATCCGCGGCGGCAGGTCGGAATGCCATTCGCCCGGCTTGGCGCCGAAGCGCTGCTGGAAGCGCTCGAGAAAGGCATGCGTCAGCGCGATTTCCGGCAGCAGGATCAGAACCTGCCTCCCCTGGTCGAGCGCAGCCGCCACCGCCTCGAAATAGACCTCGGTCTTACCCGAACCGGTGACGCCGTCGAGCAACGCGACGTTGAACACGCCGGCTGCGACATTGGCGCGCAGCATCTGCGCCGCGGCGCCCTGGTCCGGCATCAGTTCCGGAATAGCGTAGCCGGGATCGGGCGCGGCCACCACCGGGCGCGGCGGGATCATCACGGTCTCGAACACGCCTTGCGCCCTCAGGCCGTCGATCACCGTAGACGACACGCCGGCGGCGTGGGCGAGGCCGGAGCGCGTCCAGGCAAGGCCGCCTTCGGCCGTCTCCAGCACGCGCTGCCTGGCGCCCGTCATCCGGTCAGGTGCGAGAAGCGTGCGCTGCAACCCCTCGATCCACGGTTCGGGGTCGAAAGCCTCCGGCGCCCTGAGCAGCATGCGCGCCACCATGCCGGGCGGCGATAGCGTGTACTGCGCCACCCAGTCGACGAAACGGCGCATCGCGCGGTCGATCGGCGGGCAGTCGAAGACCTGTTCGATAGGACGCAGCTTTTTCGCGTCGACCTTCTCGACCGCGCCGTCCCAGACGATGCCGGCGACCTGGCGCGGCCCGAGCGGCACACGCACGATCGAGCCCGGCACCACGCGCATGCCGGCCGGCACGGCGTAGGTGTAGGGGCGTTCGGCGGGCATCGGCACCAGCACCGGTGCGGCTGCTACAAAGGGCGAATCTTCGATCATGAGGCGTGACCTTGCCCTGACTTTGGTCTAGATCAAAGGCCGACCCCAAATGTGCATGGCATGCACATGAAAATCTTCAGGAGACCCGCCATGAAATTTTTTGTCGACACCGCCGACGTCAAGGATATCCGTGAGCTGAACGATCTGGGGCTGCTCGACGGCGTCACCACCAATCCGTCGCTGATCCTCAAATCCGGCGGCAAGATCGCCGAGGTCACCAAACAGATTTGCGACATCGTCAAGGGTCCGGTCTCGGCTGAAGTCACCGCCACCGAATATTCCGAGATGATGCAGCAGGCCAAGGTTCTGGCCAAGATCGCCGACAATGTCTGCATCAAGGTGCCGCTGACGCTGGACGGCCTCAAGGCCTGCAAGACGATCCGCACCGAGATGAACCGCCTGGTCAATGTCACGCTGTGCTTTTCGGCCAACCAGGCGCTGCTTGCGGCCAAGGCCGGCGCCTCGTTCATCTCGCCCTTCGTCGGCCGCATCGACGACATCGGCATCGACGGCATGGAGCTGATCCAGGAAATCCGGCAGATCTATGATAATTACGATTTCCAGACCGAGATCCTCGTCGCCTCGGTGCGCACCGTGAACCACGTCAAGCAGGCGGCACTGATCGGCGCCGACGTCGTGACCGCGCCGCCGGCGACCCTGAAGGCCCTGGTCAACCATCCGCTGACCGACAAGGGCCTCGCCGCCTTCCTCGCCGACTGGGCCAAGACCGGCCAATCGATTGGCTGAGATGGCGATCGGCTGAAGCCAATGCGCTTGCAGTGAAAAAAGACCGGGCAACCGGTCTTTTTTATGTGCTGCGGGTGGGGTGACTTTCCATGTCTTTGTTTTTGCGTGCCTTGCACTAGCTCTTTTGGCTTTACTGCATCGCAGCATTGCATCCAGCTGAAATCGAGAGCGACAAGTTCAAAACAGGATATTTGATCGAGTTCACCAGATCGACACGCTGCTGAAGCATACCCTGGATATCACGCTAGAGAGATGCCCTTCGACGAACTTAAAAAACGATGACTTGGTCGAACCCTTTGTAAAGGTGCTGGCTGTAGCTTCGATGTTTTAGCTACTGGGTCGAACATGAGCCTTCTAATCTCAATCGCCTTTTCTGTTCTTGCATCAATAGGACTCGCTTTCGCAAAGGCATTTTCAATCTACGGCCTCATTCGGGACAAACGTTATTCGTGGGTGAGTTTCATAGTGATTTCGGTCGTGTGGCTTGGCGCAACGGTGCTGAGTGCCAACCGGACGTGTGGTCAATGGGGGTGTAGCTGGGGTCTTCACTTCGGTTGGATTCTTGCCCTGTTGCCTCAAGGCTTCGTGACGAATGTTGCGTTAGGTGAGAAGCTATTTGTGATTGCGTTGCTTACATATTTGGGACTGTGCATCTATTTCTTCGGGCATGTCATTGGCTGGTTATCCTATGTGGTCGTCAGCATTGGAAAGGCCGTCACTAACCGCTAGTGTAGATGCTTAAGGTTTAGGCTGGGATAGGTGATGGAATTCACGAGCTTGACCCGCAGCTGAAGCATCCCCTGAAGCATGATCCCATAACGGCCGGGGTCGCTCAGTCCGCGCCGTCATCCTCAGGCACGGTCGCCGGCTGGCGCCGGCCCATGATGATTTCGCGTTTGCCGACATGGTTGGGTGCGCCGACCAATCCTTCCTTTTCCATACGCTCGACCAGGGATGCGGCGCGGTTGTAGCCGATGCCGAGGCGGCGCTGGATGTAGGAGGTCGAACACTTCTTGTCGCGCACCACCACCTTGACCGCCTCGTCGTAGATCGCATCGCTGTCTTCGGCTGCAACCGATCCCTTGTCGAAGACCGCGCCCTGGTCCTCGTCGATTTCTTCCTCATCCTCGTCGGCGGTCACGGTTTCCAGATATTCAGGCCGGCCCTGCGCCTTGAGATGCGCCACGACGTGCTCGACCTCCGCGTCGGAGACAAACGGCCCATGCACGCGCGAAATGCGCCCGCCACCCATCATGTGCAGCATGTCGCCCTGGCCGAGCAGCTGCTCGGCGCCCTGCTCGCCCAGGATGGTGCGGCTGTCGATCTTCGACGTCACCTGGAAGGAAATCCGGGTCGGGAAATTGGCCTTGATCGTGCCCGTGATGACGTCGACCGAGGGACGCTGCGTTGCCATGATCAGGTGGATGCCGGCAGCACGCGCCATCTGCGCCAAACGCTGGATGGCGCCTTCGATCTCCTTGCCGGCGACCATCATCAGGTCGGCCATCTCGTCGACGATGACGACGATGTAGGGCATCGGCGCCAGGTCTACTTCCTGCTGTTCGAAAAGCGGTTCGCCGGTGCCCTTTTCGAAGCCGGTCTGCACCGTCATGACGACGGTTTCGCCCTTGTCGCGGGCTTGGGCGGCGCGCTCGTTGTAGCCGTCGATGTTGCGCACACCGAGCCGCGCCATCTTGCGATACCGGTCCTCCATTTCGCGCACCGCCCATTTGAGCGCCGTGACGGCTTTCTTGGGATCCGTGACGACGGGCGTCAGAAGATGCGGGATGCCGTCATAGACAGAGAGTTCGAGCATTTTGGGATCGACCATGATCAGCCGGCATTCTTCCGGCTTCAGCCGGTAGAGCAACGACAGGATCATGGTGTTGATGGCAACCGACTTGCCGGAGCCGGTGGTTCCGGCAACGAGCAAATGCGGCATCTTCGCCAGTTCGGCGATGACAGGCTCGCCGCCGATCGTCTTACCGAGACACAGCGCCAGCTTGCAGCTCGTCTTGCGGAAGCCCTCGGATTCGATCAGTTCCCGGAAATAGACGGTTTCGCGCATCTCGTTCGGAAGCTCGATGCCGATGACGTTGCGGCCGGGCACGACGGCGACGCGCGCCGAAATCGCCGACATGGAGCGGGCGATATCGTCGGCAAGCCCGATGACGCGAGAAGATTTGACGCCCGGCGCCGGCTCGAATTCATAGAGCGTGACGACCGGGCCGGGACGAACATGAATGATCTCGCCACGCACGCCGAAGTCTTCGAGCACGCTTTCCAGGAGATCCGCGTTCTGCTCGAGCCGCTCCTGCGACATGTAGAAGCCTTGTCCCTCCGGTGGCTGCTGCAACAGCTCTTCCGAGGGAAGCTCATAGGGATCGCCCGCGGTTGACAGCACGACCTTTCCAGCCCCAGGCAAGCGTGCAGAGCGGGCGCCAACGGCCTTGGCAGGGACGTTCGCACTTGGCGCGGCTGGCGCGGAAACGGCGACGCTTTTGGCGGCTGGAATTGCGACAGGCTGGACCGGCGACGGCGCATTGCTCGCCGGCACGTCAGGTTGGGCGACGGCCTGGTTCGAATTGGCCGGCCAAACATCCGGCAACGGCTTCAAGGCCTGGCCCGGCAGGCAGTCGATGACACGAAACAAGGCGGTGGCATCGGTCCCTGTCGTCGGACGGATGTCGATCGGCATGGTGGTGACTGGCGCTGCGGCGAGCGGCGCAGGCGACGCTGAACCGGTTTGCCGGGCCGGCGGCGAAACGTCGACCAGATAGGGTGCCATAGCCTCGAAGAAGGCATGATCCGAAAGATATGGCCAGCGCAGCCTTTCGGTTTTGATCGGGGCGCCCGGAGCAACGGACGCACGCGCGGATGCCCGTCCCGTTGCGACCGTCCTCGGCGGCACCGGCGCAACGGCTGGCACCCTCTCCCTGGCGCGCACGGACGGGACAAAAGCAGCAGCCGGCGGCAGTGGCCCTTGCGTGGCGTGCCCGGTCTGCGGCTGGGAGGCAGGGCTTTTCACCGACGCCGGCAATGCCAGGAGCGAGGGCGCGGAGGACGCCCTGCCGACCATGGGTTGCGCAACGGCTTGCTGTGTCGGGCGCGTCGCGCCGTGTTCGACGACACGCTCGTGCTGCGGATGATGCTTCCTGGCCTCATAATCCGGCGTGCGTGTAAAACGCACGTTGGGTGCAAGGAAGAAATATTCCTGCCAGGCAGGGCTCTCGATATCGCCGATTTTCGAAGGCGTGTCGTCCGAGCCACTCCGCGGCTCCATATAGGGCCGCTTGTTGCCGCCGAGATCGACCATAGGCGCGGAATAGCCGGCCTGGCGTGTGGCGGGCTGCCGACCGTCCGGCTCCTTGCGAGCCATACGATCAAGGGCGCCTGCGGCGGAAGAACTTCGCTGATCACCCCTGTCGCCGATGCTCTCGAAGCGCTTCCCCTCGGGATCATCAGGCGGTGCGGCCGTCGACAAATTGACCCGGGAAAAACGCTTGGCTTCCATTCTCAAGACTCACTGTGAAATGTCTGCCGAGCAATAGGGAGCGAGTGGTTAACAGTTGCTTCCCGGATGGGTCGCCGACGATCCTGAGCGCCAAAATCTTCGTGGCAGTCTGCGAGCGACGTGGCACGATCGTCGCCTCGCCGGTGGCGCGATCTACTCGCTGTGCCGTAGCAGGCCGATGGGTCTCTTCGGCCAATCTCTGTTCAGAATCTGGCTCTGTTCAGGAATCTGGTCATGATCCCACGATCATCCCGTCATGCCTGGGGCGCCAGACCGTTTTCGTGAAGCAGATGAGGTGCGCTAGCCGGTCTTGCCGTGCCGGACAAGGTCCTGGGCAATGGACAGCTGCAGCGCTTCCGCCAACTCTCGCGCAGCGCGATTCTCGGCGTCGATCTGCGCCCGGTATGCGGCGAATTCCTGACGCGGCCTGTCGAAGGACGAGGTGATCGAACGCTTGCCGGATGCGATCACCACGCCGGTCTTCGCATCGGCCAGCGTATAGCTGCCGGTCAGCGTCACGGAACCGGCGGTCGGCTCGTCTTCGTCGGTTCCGACCTGCACAAGTGCCGCGGACTCGACCGCTTCGGTCACGCCGAGATTGAGCGAATAGGCCGGCGAGGCCGGCTCGCCGGCGCCTCGTCCAAACCCGAAAATGAGATTGTTGCGCACCTGTTGGCCGTAACGCGTATTGACCGGCTTGATGCCGATCAACGCCAGTTCGGCACTGGCACTGGCCTGCGAACCCGACAGTGGCGCGCTCGAATAGAGCGGCCGCACCGTGCAGGCCGAGACAAGCGCGAGCGAACCTATCAGGCCGGCAAGCGCCATGCGGCGCAGCAAATGGCTCAACTCTGTCTTTTCCCGATCAGGCAACGACATTGACGATCCTCTGCGGCACGATGATCACCTTGCGCGGAGCCTTCCCTTCGAGTGCTTTCTGCACGAAGTCGAGAGCCAATACCGCTTTTTCGACCGCACCTTGGTCCGCGTCGCGGGCAATTGTCAAATCCCCCCGCTTCTTGCCGTTGACCTGTACCGGATAGGTGACTTCGTTGTCGACGACCAGCGCCGGATCGAAGACCGGCCACGGCCGTTCGGCAACGAGATCGGTGCCGCCGAGCGTTGCCCAGCACTCCTCGGCCAGATGCGGCATGACCGGCGCGATCAGATGCACGAGAATCTCCACCGCCTGCCGGCAGGCGCCTTTCAGCGCTGCATCGGCCTTGCCTTCGGCCACCTCGTTAAGCGGCGTGGTCAGCGCGTTGGCCAGTTCGTAGATGCGGGCGATGGCGCGGTTGAAAGCGAGCTTCTCGATATCCTCTCCGACCGCCTTGAGGATCTTGTGCGCGGCCTTGGAAACCACCGCGGCCTCGCCGCTGCTGGCCGCCACGGGCTTGATGCCGGCCAGTGTTTCCGCCGCCGTCGACACCAGGCGCCAGATGCGCTGGATGAAGCGATGCGCGCCGGCGGCGCCATCGTCGGTCCACTCGACATCGCGCTCGGGAGGCGAATCCGACAGCATGAACCAGCGCGCCGTATCGGCGCCGTAGCCATCGGTGATGTCTTCCGGGCTCACCGTGTTCTTCTTCGACTTCGACATCTTTTCCAGCGGGCCGATGGAGACGGTCTCGCCGGTGGCGATCTCGATGGCGCTGCGCTTGCCGTCGACGTCCTCCAGCCGAACTTCGGTGGGCGCCAGCCAGCGGCCGTTCGATGCCGAGCCAACGCGATAGGTTTCGTGCACCACCATGCCTTGCGTGAACAGGCCCTTGAACGGCTCGGCCAGATCGACATGGCCGGCCTCGCGCATGGCGCGGGTGAAGAAGCGCGAATAGAGCAGATGCAGGATCGCGTGCTCGATCCCGCCAATATACTGGTCGACCGGCAGCCATTCGTTGGCCGCCTTGGGATCGGTCGGTTCATGTGCCCACGGCGCGGTGAAGCGGGCAAAATACCACGACGAATCGACGAACGTGTCCATCGTGTCGGTTTCGCGCCGCGCATCCCTGCCGCATTGCGGACATTTCACATGCCGCCATGTCGGATGACGGTCGAGCGGATTGCCCGGGCGGTCGAAATCGACATCGTCGGGCAGCTTCACCGGCAGGTCCGCCTTCGGCACCGGCACCACGCCGCAAGCCTCGCAATGGACCATCGGGATAGGGCAGCCCCAGTAGCGCTGGCGCGAAATGCCCCAGTCGCGCAGGCGGAAATTCACCTTGCGCTCGGCCATCGGCCGGTTGCCGATCGTCTTCTGCTCCAGCAGTTTGGCGACTTCGTCGAAAGCCTGATCCGGCTTCATGCCGTTGAGAAAGCGCGAATTGATCATCACGCCGTCATCGACATAGGCTTCATCGATGATCTGGAACGTCGCCGGATTCTCGCCTTCCGGCATCACCACCGGAATCACCGGCAGGCCGTATTTGTTGGCGAAGTCGAGGTCGCGCTGGTCGCCGGACGGGCAGCCGAAAATGGCGCCGGTGCCGTATTCCATCAGCACGAAATTGGCGACATAGACAGGCAGCGTCCAGTTGTCGTCAAACGGATGGACGACGCGGAGGCCGGTGTCAAAACCCTTCTTCTCAGCTGTCTCCAGCGCCGCGACCGAGGTGCCCATATGGCCGATATCCTCGATAAACTTCGCCAGCGCCGGATTGTGCGCAGCGGCCTTCTTGGCCAACGGATGATCGGCGGCGACAGCCATGAAGGAAGCGCCGAAGATGGTGTCGGGCCTTGTCGTATAGACTTCCAGCTCATGCTCGCCATCGGAGGCGTCGGCCAGAGGCCAACGGATCAGCAGGCCTTCCGAGCGGCCGATCCAGTTCTGCTGCATCAGCTTCACTTTTTCCGGCCATTCGTCGAGGCCTTCGAGCGAATCCAGCAGATCCTGGGCGAAGTCGGTGATCCTGAAGAACCACTGCGTCAGTTCGCGCTGTTCGACCAGCGCGCCCGAGCGCCAGCCGCGCCCGTCGATGACCTGCTCGTTGGCAAGCACCGTCATGTCCTCCGGATCCCAGTTGACCTTGGAGGATTTGCGCGTCACCAGCCCCTTCTCGACAAAGTCGAGGAACAGCATCTGCTGGCGGTGGTAGTAATCGACGTCGCAGGTGGCGAATTCGCGCGCCCAGTCCAGCGACAGCCCCATGACCTTGAGCTGCTCGCGCATGGTGGCGATGTTCTGGTAGGTCCACTCCTTGGGGTGGACCTTATTCTGCATCGCCGCGTTTTCGGCCGGCATGCCGAAGGCGTCCCAGCCCATCGGGTGCAGCACGTTGAAGCCCTTGGCCCGCTTGTAGCGCGCCACCACGTCGCCCATCGTGTAATTGCGGGTATGACCGATATGGATGCGCCCCGACGGATAGGGGAACATCTCCAGCACGTAGTATTTCGGGCGCGGATCGTCATTGTGCGCTTCGAACAGCTTCTTGGCGTCCCAGGCCTTCTGCCATTTGGGCTCTGACGCGCGCGGATTGTATCGTTCGGTTGCCATGGGACGTTTTTCACTTAAAAGCATGCGCGAACTGCGGGCGATGGCTCGGCAGTTCAGGGAATGTGGTCCGGGTGTTCACCATGGTTTGGCAAACCCGTCAACCATATGGGTACCGCGTCTGACAAAAACGCCGGTCAAAACAGCAGGATTTGCATATGGGTGACGCCGTTCAGCAATTTTTCGCGGTCAAGGCGAAGATCGCCGCCGCCGAACGCGAGGCCGGCCGCGAAGCCGGCGCCGTGACCCTGGTCGCGGTCTCAAAGACCTTTGATGCCGCCGACATCGGCCCGGTCATCGAAGCCGGCCAGCGCGTCTTCGGCGAGAACCGGGTGCAGGAGGCGCAAGCCAAATGGCCTGATCTGAAGGACGCATTTCCCGACATCGAACTGCATCTGATCGGCCCGCTGCAATCCAACAAGGCTAGGGAAGCGGTAGCACTGTTCGACGTCATCGAGACGGTCGATCGCGAGAAGATCGCCGCCGAACTCGCCAAGGAGATCGCCAAACAGGGCCGCGCGCCAAAACTCTATGTCCAGGTCAACACCGGCTCCGAGCCGCAGAAGGCCGGCATCGAGCCCCGCGACGCCGTGGCCTTCGTCGCCCGCTGCCGCGACGTGCACGGCCTCGCTATCGAAGGCCTGATGTGCATCCCGCCGGCCGATGAGAACCCCGGTCCCCACTTCGCGCTGCTGGAGAAGCTTAGCAAGGAAGCCGACGTCGCCAAACTCTCGATGGGCATGTCCGGCGACTACGAAACAGCAATCGCCTTCGGCGCCACCAGCGTCCGCGTCGGCTCGGCGATCTTCGGCACTCGCTGAGACGCAACGGCCTTTGGGCCAATCCGACAGGCTCGTTGCTCCAGGACTGGAAACGAAACGTACCGTTCCTATTTGCTTTGCGTCATCACAAACTCTCTGGAGCCGCCACTATGCGCTACAACCAGCTTGGAAATACGGGGATGTTCGTCTCCGAACTGTGCCTCGGCACCATGACCTTCGGCGCCGCCGGTCAGAATGCCCAATGGGGCCTGATCGCCAGCCTCGACCAGAAGGGCGTCAACGAGATCGTTGCCCATTCGCTTGCCGCCGGCGTCAATTTCTTCGATACGGCCGACGTCTACTCCTTTGGCGAATCCGAACGGTTGCTCGGCCAGTCGCTCAGGGATCTCAAGATCAATAGGCAGAATGTGGTCATCGCCACCAAGGCGCATGGCGCCATGGGTGAAGGCCCCAACCAGCGCGGCTCGTCACGCGGCCACATCATGGATTCGATCGATGCCAGCTTGGAGCGGCTGCAGCTCGACCATATCGATCTCTATCAGTTGCACGGCACCGACACGGTGACGCCGATCGACGAGACGCTGCGAGCGCTCGACGATCTGGTTGCCAGCGGTAAGGTCCGCTATGTCGGCGTCTCCAACTGGGCGGCATGGCGCATCGCCAAGGCGCTCGGCATCGCCGAGCGCAAGGGTTTCGCCCGTTTCGAGACCGTGCAGTCCTATTATTCGATCGCCGGCCGCGATCTCGAGCGCGAAATCGTGCCGCTGCTCAACGAGGAAAAACTCGGCCTGATGGTGTGGTCGCCGATGGCCGGCGGCCTGCTCTCCGGCAAATATGGCCCCGGCGCACCCGGCAATGGCGAAGGCCGCCGCGCGTCCTTCAACTTCCCGCCGGTCAATGAGGACCGCGCCTGGGCGGCCGTTGCCGTCATGCGCGACATAGCCAAAAAACATGATGTGAGCGTCGCCACGGTGGCGCTCGGCTATGTCCTGGCCAAGCCCTTCGTGATGAGCGTCATCATCGGCGCCAGCCGCATGGACCAGCTTGAACAGAACCTCGCAGCGACTGAAGTGAAGCTCGACACCGACGATCTCGCCCGCCTCGACGAGGTCAGCGCGCTGCCGTCCGAATATCCAGGCTGGATGCTGGAGCGCCAGGCAGCGGGCCGCCGTCCGGCGGCGTTCACGCCGAAAGCATAAATACAGCCCACGCTGACATCTCGGGAGCCGTGGCTCCGGAGATGTCAGGTCAGCCGGACGCTCTCGACCAGAAAATCGAGAAAGGCGCGCACCCGCGCCGGCAGATGCCGGCCCTGGCCGACATAGACGGCGTGGGTCGGCTCCTCGTCACCCGGATTGAATGCCTCCAACAGCGGCACCAGCCTGCCGGCCGCTATGTCTTCCGCCACATGCCAGCGCGCCAGCCGGGCGATGCCCGCGCCCGCCAGTGCCATGAGCCGCATCGCCTCACCATCGCTGACCAGCGTGTTGCCGGTGATGGGAATCATGATGGCGCGGCCTTCCGCGTCGAGGAACGGCCAGCCATCGAGGTGCCTGACGAAGCCGAAGCCCATGCGGTTGTGCCTGTCGAGATCGGCTGGCGTCAGCGGTATGCCGTGCGTCTCGAGGTAAGAAGGTGCTGCAACAACGACCACCGGGCTTTGCCCGAGCTTGCGCGCCACCAGCCGTGACCCACTCAATGGCCCGGCACGGATGGCAACATCGGCGCGCTCCGCCATCAGGTCGACGACGCTGTCGGTCAGCACCAGATCGACCGAAATCTCGGGGTAGCGTTCCAGGAACCGAGGCAGAAGCGGGACCAGCCGATGCACCCCGAAGGGCACGTAGCTGTTAATACGCACACGTCCGCGCGGTGAAGCACCCGCCGCTGCCTCCTGCTCGGCTGCCGCCATGTCGGCAAGGATGCGCAGGCCGCTCTCGTAGAATGCTGTGCCTTCCGGCGTCAGTTGCAGCTTTCGCGTCGAGCGGCTGACCAGCCGCGCGCCAAGCCGGGCCTCCAGCCGCGCGATCAGCTTGCTCACCGCCGACGGCGTCATGCGCAACGCGCGTGCCGCGGAGGAGAAACTGCCTTCCTCGACGACGCGCACGAACACTTCGATCTCGCCGGAGCGATTGACGTCGGGCCTGGCCATTTATGAATCTATTTCACAGAAAATATGCCCAAGGCAAGTCTGGTTCACAATGCAGGGAAGCACGATCTCAGGGGTCGGGGCGCGGGACGGCGCTCTTCGCCATCGAAGTGGAAACCGCCATGCCTCTTGCTCTCTACGCCCTCGCCGCCGGTGCCTTCGGCATCGGCGTCACCGAATTTGTTATCATGGGTCTGCTGCTCGATGTCAGCAAGGATCTCGGCGTTTCGATTTCGGCTGCCGGCCAGCTCATTTCGGGCTATGCGCTTGGCGTCGTCATCGGCGCGCCCTTGCTGACCATCGCCACCGGCAACTGGCCGCGCAAGACCGTGCTTCTGGCGCTGATGGCGATCTTCACGCTCGGCAATCTCGCCTGCGCGTTGGCGCCCGACTACTGGACGCTGATGGGCGCCCGCATCATCACCGCCTTTGCCCACGGCACTTTCTTCGGCGTCGGCTCGGTGGTCGCCACCGGCTTGGTCGCGCCCAACAGACAAGCCTCGGCGATCGCGCTGATGTTCACCGGCCTGACCATCGCCAACATCCTCGGCGTGCCCTTCGGCACATGGCTCGGCCAGGCCTTCGGCTGGCGCGCGACCTTCTGGGCCGTGACAGTGGTCGGTGTGGCCGCCTTCGCCGTCATCCTGGCTCTGGTGCCACGCAGCCGGACGGCGCCCGAAAAGAGCGACCTGCGCGCCGATCTCGCCGTTTTGCGCCGCACCCCCGTCCTGCTCGGCCTCGCCACCACCGTGCTCGGCTATGCCGGCGTCTTCGCCGTCTTCACTTATATCGCTCCGTTGCTGACCGAGATCAGCGGCTTCAAGGAAGCAGCCGTGTCGCCGATCCTGCTCGTCTTCGGCGGCGGTCTCATCGCCGGCAATTTGCTTGGCGGCAAGGTCGCCGACCGCTGGCTTGTGCCGGCCGTGCTGGGCAGTCTGGTGGTGCTGGCCCTGGTGCTCGCAACGATGACCTTCGCCATCCACAGCCAGGTGATGGCCGTCATCTATGTCGGCCTGCTCGGTGCCGCCGCCTTTGCTACCGTGGCGCCGCTGCAGATGTGGGTGCTGGACAAGGCGCAAGGTGCCGGCCAGAGCCTCGCCTCGTCCTTCAACATCGCCGCTTTCAATCTCGGCAACGCCGCAGGCGCCTGGCTTGGCGGCGCGGTGATTGCCCAAGGGCTTGGCCTGGGTGCCCTGACCTGGGTCGCCGCCTTGCTGCCGCTCACGGCGCTCGGCGTGGCCGGACTGGCGCTGCGTCTCGATCGTACCCCGGCGCTCGGCGCACCTGCCTCCATCCGCTCGTGACTACCCTCGGCAAACCCTTCCGACACCCTTCATACCACCAGGAGTAAAAAGATGGATTATCGACGTCTCGGTGCATCGGGCTTGAAAGTGCCCGCACTCTCATTCGGCGCGGGAACCTTTGGCGGTTCCGGCCCGCTGTTCGGCGCCTGGGGCAACAGCGACGCCAGGGAAGCGCGGCGGCTGATCGACATCTGCCTGGAGGCTGGTGTCAATTTGTTCGACACGGCCGACGTCTATTCGAACGGCGCTTCTGAACAGGTGCTTGGCGACGCGATAAAAGGCCGTCGCGATGCCGTGCTGATTTCGACCAAGACCGCGCTGCCGATGGGCGATGGGCCGGGCGATTACGGCTCGTCACGTTCGCGGCTGATCAGATCCGTGGATGATGCGCTGAGGCGCCTCGGCACCGACTACATCGACCTTTTGCAGCTACACGCCTTCGATGCCGGCACGCCGATCGAGGAGGTGCTGTCGACGCTGGACAACCTGATCCGTGCCGGCAAGCTGCGCTATGTCGGCGTCTCCAACTTCTCCGGATGGCAAGTGATGAAGTCGTTGGCGCAAGCCGACAGCCAAGGCTATCCGCGCTATGTCGCCCATCAGGTCTACTATTCGCTGGTCGGCCGCGACTATGAGTGGGAGCTGATGCCGCTCGGCCTCGACCAGGGTGTCGGTGCATTGGTGTGGAGCCCGCTTGGCTGGGGCCGCCTGACCGGCAAGATCCGCCGTGGCCAGCTCCTGCCGGAACAGAGCCGGCTGCACGACACGGCAAGCTTCGGTCCGCCGGTCGAGGACGAGCATCTCTATCGAGTGATGGATGCCCTCGATGTCGTGGCCGAGGAAACCGGCAAGACCGTGCCGCAGATCGCCATCAACTGGCTGCTGCAGCGCCCGACCGTATCGTCGGTCATCATCGGCGCCCGCAACGAGGAGCAGTTGCGCCAGAACCTCGGTGCCGTCGGCTGGACCTTGACGCCGGAGCAGATAAGGCAGCTCGACGCGGCAAGCGAAGTCACCGCGCCCTACCCGTACTTCCCGTATCGGCGGCAGGAAGGCTTTGCCCGGTTGAACCCGCCGGTGGTTTGAGCGCATCGGGCCGTCATGGCGCAAGGTTCGCGGCCAGCGCCCCCCTCTGGCCTGCCGGACATCTCCCCCTCAAGGGGGGAGATCGGATGTCGCGGCGACTTTCGCCAATCGCAGGCGTAACAAGGGGCGGCGTTGTCGGTGGAGCTGCCAATCTGCCCACTTGAGGGGGAGATGTCCGCAGGACAGAGGGGGGCGTCGTAGAACGCCGACCTCAAGAAGCCGTTGCTGCGAAACTTGCCCCTAGTGCAGCACAAACTCCCCATCCACCTTGCGCCATTCATTCGGCGCGATCAGCTTCTGGTGGGTGTAGCTGATCGAATGCAGCGGCCCGTCCAGCTTGGCCTTCCAGAATTCGATGAACTTGATCAGCACCGGAAACTTCGGCGCGAGATCGTAGTCCTGCCAGATGAAGCTCTGCAGCAGATGCGGGTGATCGGGAAAGTGATAAAGAATCTTGGCAGTGGTCAAGCCATAGCCTTTGAGCATCAGGTCCATTTCGGCATGGTCGCGCATGACGGTCCCCAGGTTGATTCGCCTGTCCTCCCACGGCTGATTGTGCGCGCCGCTGATTAACCGTCTATTGATTTTTTCTTCATCTGAACCGGCTTTAGCTTGCGAAAACATGCAGTTAGCAGCGCACCTCTTCGAGTGCTGACAGCCCTGGAGAAGCTCCCTGCGGCATCCCGCCGCGCGAATCCAACGTCTAATGTTGCCGTAACGGCGGAACTGGTAATAATGCCGCCGAATTCGCGGCCGTGTCGCCGCGATCCCGCCGGCATTTCAAGCCGGCGATTGGTTCGGGAGGAAAGTCAGGAATGTCCGAGGTTCATGTCCATCGCGTCCAGCCGGCGTGGAAGAAAAACGCGCTGATCGACAATGACACCTACCTGAAATGGTATGCCGACAGCGTCAAGAACCCGGACAAATTCTGGGGCAAGCACGGCAAGCGCATCGACTGGTTCAAGCCGTTCACCAAGGTCAAGAACACCTCCTTCGACGGCAAGGTCTCGATCAAATGGTTCGAGGACGGACTGACCAACGTTTCCTACAACTGCATCGACCGGCATCTGAAGAAGCGAGGCAACCAGACCGCCATCATCTGGGAAGGCGACAATCCCTACGACGACAAGAAGGTCACCTATAACGAGCTCTACGAGCATGTCTGCCGGCTCGCCAATGTGATGAAGAAACACGGCGTCAAGAAAGGCGATCGAGTCACCATCTACATGCCGATGATCCCGGAAGCCGCCTATGCGATGCTGGCCTGCACGCGCATCGGCGCCGTCCATTCGATCGTCTTCGGCGGTTTCTCGCCGGATGCGCTGGCCGGCCGCATCGACGACTGCAAGTCGACCTTCGTTATCACGGCTGACGAAGGCCTGCGCGGCGGCAAGCCGATCCCTTTGAAGGAAAACACCGACAGGGCGATCGAGATCGCCGCGAAAGCCGGAACGAAAGTCGAAAAGGTGGTGGTCGTGCGCCGCACCGGCGGCAAGACCGGCTGGGTTTCAGGCCGCGACGTCTGGTATCACGACGAGATCGCGACGGTGAAAGCCGAATGCAAGCCCGAGAAGATGAAGGCCGAGGACCCGCTGTTCATTCTCTACACGTCGGGTTCGACCGGCAAGCCGAAGGGCGTGCTGCACACCACCGCCGGCTATCTCGTCTACGTCTCGATGACCCACCAATATGTCTTCGACTACCATGACGGCGACATCTACTGGTGTACCGCCGATGTCGGCTGGGTAACCGGCCACAGCTACATCGTCTACGGCCCGCTCGCCAACGGCGCCACCACGCTGATGTTCGAAGGCGTGCCGAACTATCCGTCGCAGTCGCGCTTCTGGGAAGTCATCGACAAGCACAAGGTCAATATCTTCTACACCGCGCCGACGGCGTTGCGCGCGCTGATGGGCGCCGGCGATGCGCACGTGAAGAAGACGTCGCGCAAGTCGCTGCGCGTGCTGGGTTCGGTCGGCGAGCCGATCAACCCGGAAGCCTGGGAGTGGTATTTCAACGTCGTCGGCAACGGCAAGGTGCCGATCGTCGACACCTGGTGGCAGACCGAGACCGGCGGCATCCTGATCACGCCGCTGCCAGGTGCGACCGACCTCAAGGCGGGTTCGGCGACGCGGCCTTTCTTCGGCATCAAGCCGCAGCTGGTCGACGGCGAGGGCAAGGTGCTGGAAGGTGCGGCCGACGGCAATCTGTGCATCACCGATTCCTGGCCGGGCCAGATGCGCACCGTCTATGGCGATCACGACCGCTTCGTGCAGACCTATTTTTCGACCTACAAGGGCAAGTACTTCACCGGTGACGGCTGCCGCCGCGACGCCGACGGCTATTACTGGATCACCGGCCGCGTCGACGACGTCATCAACGTCTCCGGCCACCGCATGGGCACGGCCGAAGTCGAATCGGCGCTGGTCAGCCATGAGAAGGTTTCCGAGGCCGCGGTCGTGGGCTATCCGCACGACATCAAGGGCCAGGGCATCTACAGCTACGTCACCTTGATGAAGGGTGCCGAACCGACCGAAGAGCTGCGCAAGGAGCTTGTTGCCCATGTCCGCAAGGAGATTGGCGCCATCGCTTCGCCCGACAAGATCCAGTTCGCGCCGGGCCTGCCGAAGACGCGTTCCGGCAAGATCATGCGTCGCATCCTGCGCAAGATCGCCGAGGACGATTTTTCTGCCCTGGGTGACACCTCGACGCTGGCCGACCCGGCCGTCGTCGATGATCTGGTCGCCAACCGGCAGAACAAGAAGAGCTGATGCAGGCCGCGCTGGGCACTGTCAGCGAACTCTGGCGCTATCCGGCGAGTTCGCTTGCCGGCGAGCGCCTGAAAACAATCTCGGTCGACGTCGAGAGCATCGACGGCGACCGCCTGTTCGGCCTTGTCGACGTGTCCGACAACGAGATCGCACGACCGGACCGCGACGCGAAATGGCACAAGGTGCCGCGCATCCGCACCCGGCTGTCGCCGACCCTGGAACTCGAGATTGCCGTTCCCGAGGGCGACTGGCTGGCCGCGCCAAGCATCGAGAGCGACCGCGCGGTGTCGGCCTATCTCGGCTTCGAGGCCTCGCTCCGTCCGTTTCGCCGCGAGAATACCGGGCCTGACTATGCCGGCCCGCTGACCGCGGAGCGCTACCGCAAGGCGCCGATTCATCTATTGACCACGGCTTCGCTGGCACGCCTGAAAGCATTGCACCCGGAAGGGGTCGCCGACCCGCGCCGCTTCCGCCCCAACATCGTTGTCGACATGGCGGCCATCGAAGGCTCGTTTCCCGAAACGGAATGGATCGGCCGCAAGCTTGCCGTCGGCGATCTCCTGCTGACCATCTCGGAACCCTGCCGCCGCTGCGGTTTCACCATCGTCGCCCAGGATGGCTTCGACCATGATCCGGCGATCCTGCGCAACCTGGTCCGTCACAACGCCCATAACCTCGGCGTCTATTGCACGGTCGACAGGCCGGCGCGCGTCGAAGTCGGCGACGCGATGCGCTTCCTGTAAGCTATCGATACAGATCCGCCCGTGTCGGCGGCAGGCCGCTTGGACCGCGCGCGCGCTTGGTGACGACGGTCTGGAAAATCTGTGCCGATGCGCGCTCGAAGGTGATCGAACAGCCCGTCAGGTAAAGCAGCCATAGCCGCGCCCTGGCCTCGCCCACCTCGGCGATTGCCTCATCGAAGCGGGCCTGCAGCCGCTCGGCCCACAGCCTGCAGGTGCGGGCATAGTGCTCGCGCAGGTTCTCGACATCGTAGACGAGAAAACCATGCGCCTCGAGATTGCCTGTTGTCATGCCGATGGTGTCGAGTTCGCCGCCGGGAAAGATATATTTGAGCAGCGCCTTGAACTCCGGCCCCTTGCGCAAGGTCTTCTTGATGTCGCCCTTGCTGCGCCGGGTGATGGCGTGGTGCAGATAGATGCCGCCCGGCTTCAGCAGGCGATGAATGGTCTTGAAATAAGTCGCATGGTTGGCGAGCCCGAGATGTTCGAACATGCCGATCGACGAGATCTTGTCGAAGCTGCCGGTGAGTTCCGCATAGGATTTGATCTCAATGGTGATGCGGTCCTCCAGCCCCTCGGCGCGAATGCGTTCGCGGGCCAGCTCGGTCTGCGCCTGCGACAGCGACACACCGTGGCCGACGACGCCGTAGTTCTTCGCCGCATGGATCAGCATGGCGCCCCAGCCGCAGCCGATGTCGAGCAGTCGTTCGCCCGGTTTCAGCCGGAGCTTGCGGCAGATGTGGTCGAGCTTGTCGACCTGCGCCTCGTCGATGCCATTGGCGAAATCCTTGAAATAGCCGCAGCTATAGACCATGCGCTCGTCGAGAAAGAGCCGGTAGAAGGCGTTCGAGATGTCATAGTGATGCTGGATCGCCTCCTGGCTCGAACCGCTGACATAGGGATTGCGCCCCGACAGATCGGTCCGCGCGCTCATCTGCTTGCGTGCCAAAAGCACGGAAGGCAGGTCGCGCAGGATCGCCATTTTCGGCAGCGACTTGAGCTTGGTTCTGAGCTTGCCTTGCGACGGCAGGGCATAAAAATCGAAGATCGTCCCGTCTTCGATGTCGATCGTCCTGGAAATCCACATCTCGATCAGCGTCGACAGGGACGGTCGCTTCACGATCTGCCAGACGATGTCCTGGTCGTTGATGGTGAGCACCGGACCAGTGGCGGGGCCGATCCGCTCCCCGGTCCACAGCCTGACCGCAAAACCCGGCTTCAATGTTTCGATCACCGTCCGAACGATGCGAGCGGCCTTTTCGGCTGCCTCCATGCGATTCCTCCGAATGCTGGCTCCGGGGCAGAAGCTTGCCCGGTCGGCCTGGCAATCGCAAGCCGGCCCGCACCAGGCCCGCCCGTTGGTTAATTTCAGACCTGCACCTTGTCTTTTGCTGCAATGCACCCCATCATGAGTATGTGTTCAACAAATCGAAAGGAGGTGATCCGATGTCGAGTGATTTCGTTTTCCAGAACGTGGCCTCAGCGGATTGCACTTTCGGGAAGCAGTCTTCCCGTTAAGGCGCGAAATGCGCGGCGGCTGACCTCATAGGTCATCGCCATGGGCCGCGCCACGGACGGAAACACGGAAGGCCGCCAGCTTCGAAAGAAGCGGCGGCCTTTTCCGTTTGCGGACCAGACTACTGGGTTAATGCGACCTTTTCGGTGTTGCGAATGATTTCCTGAAAGGCGTTGTCCAATTCGGCTCCGGTGGACACGTCGAAGAAATGCCTCTTGGCGCCGGAGGTATCTTTCGACGAACAATCCTTCAGCACCGCCTTTGCTTGGTCCCGCTCGGTTGTCGACATATCCTTGTCGTCCAGATCGAAGCCGATGGTGAAAATCTCGATGCCGTCGTTTTTCATGTTGTCGCACAGCGTTTCGGCGTTGCCGCGCGCAAGGCTGCCCTGCCTGTTGTAGCTGTCCCCAGCGCCGGCGAAGGCCGTATTGAACTGGCCATCGGTCATCAGGATCGCGACCTTGGCGATCTTCTTCGGATCGGCATCCGAGGCACCCTTGCCAAGACCGGCATTCCTGATCGCAGTGCGCCATTGCGGCGACAGCATATAATAGGTCCACTGAATGGCGATCGCGCCGGCCGTAAACCCATTGGCCCGGAAGTCCTCGATCGATTCAAGCAAGGCATCGGAATCGGCGGTCAGCGGGATCACTTTCGCATCAGGACACCTGTTCATGTCCCCGTCACCGAGATGATCGTCCCGGTTGACCAGGGCATAGTATTTCTTGCCGTTCCCGTCGGTGCGAACAGTATCCGGGCCGTCGGCGCTCATATCCGCGTTGCCGTTCTTGTCCTTGCGCTCGGTGGCGCAATTGTCGGGGCGTGGCATCGCCGCGCCGACAATGGAGATGTAGTCGCTGAACGACGGCAGCAGATTTTTGCCCGTCTTAGCGACGACAAGCGGACTGCCGGCGATGGGTGGGAGTTCAGAGCTGCTTTGCTTCTCGGCATAGATGTTTTCCGCCAGCTTGCCGGCGTTGACGCCAGATGCGTAAGGCACAATCGCGACGCGGATGCGGGGGTTCTGCGGATCCTGTTTCTGCAGCATCGTCTGGACGGCGTTTTTTGCAGCTGTTTTCAGATCGCCGATTTTGTCGACCTTGCCGCGCTTGGCCATCGACCCCGTTATGTCGAGCATCATCGCCACTTCAACGGTCTTGTCCGAATAGAGCGCCGTCGTGGAGGCGGCGACGCGTTTCATGTCGCCCGTGCCAAAAATCGGGAAATACAGCCCGACATCGACATGGGCGTCAGCCTGGACCGTCTTGGCGGTCCTGTTGACGATCAGCCTGTCGAGCACGATCTGGTCGGCCTGCAGAATGCCTGCCTGGCTGTTGGCGTCGAGAAAGGCCTGCACCGATTTGTTGGCATCGGCTTCCTTGATGGCGCCGGTCGTTAGGTCGCGTGCCGTCGATGTGACCGCGGCGTCGACGACGCCTTGGAGGCTCGATCTGGCATTGTAGAGCTGCGATACGTTGACCGAGAAGCCAACAGCCAGCGCCAAGACCGAGGCGCTGAGGCCGAACAGGATTGCGAAATTTCCACCGCGATCCCTGGCGAACCCGCCGACCGCGTGAACAAGACCCCCGTAATTCCGCATCCTACAGCCTCCATTCGCCTCGGCCTCGTCGCCGCGGACAGGGCAATGCAGGATTCCCGCCGGATGACGCCGCTGGCTGGTAGAAGGCCGGCCGCTTGTCGCCAAGTCATTATTTTTGTTCGGCTTCAAGCTCCGCAAAGGTGAATGACTGGTAAACAGAAAGGCGCGGCCGCGGCTGCGTTTACGAGCCGGTTACCATGCTCAAGACGAAGCAATCACGGAATCCCGATGACGTCCTGTTGCGGGACAGGGTCCGTGTGCCGAAGCGGGCCAGTTGTCCCGAGACTGCAGGGCGCGAAATGATCGGATCCAACGCCTCCGGCCGTCGAAAGACCAAAGCGCCATCACGTTTGAAAACCAGGGCCGCTTTTGGCCGCGCCTCAAGGGGTGTTGAGATTCAGGTAAGGCCAGGTCGAAAATGATGGCTTTCGAGAACCGGAGCGGAGCGGACATTTGGTCCGTGAGCATCGGAAGCTCAGAAAGCCGTCATTTGCAGACCGGCCTCACCTGAATCGACATACCTTTAGGCCAGCATCTGTGCGCCGACGGTCCTGTCGATACCGTGGTAGGGCGGGTTGAACAGATTGCCTTCCTGTTCATAGGTCCATACCTTGAACAGGCTGAGCCGGTGGGCGCCGAAACTATGCAGCAGCGGCACGTCGGTGGCGTCGCGGCCGCGGGCGATGACGATGCGGCCGATTCTTGGCGTGTTGTGGCGAGGATCGAACGTGTACCATTTGCCGTCGAGGAACACTTCCAGCCACGCCGAAAAGTCCATCGGCGCCGGATCGGCTGGCACGCCGATATCACCGAGATAGCCGTTCACATAGCGTGCCGGAATATTCATGCAGCGGCAAAGCGTGATCGCCAGATGAGCGAAGTCGCGGCAGACCCCGACGCGTTCCTCATGCGCCTGAGCCGCGGTGCGGGTCGAGCGCGCATAGCCATAGCCGAACGACAGCCGGTTGTGGACATAGTCGACGATCGCCTGCACGCGCGCCCAGCCGGACGGAATGTCGCCGAAGAGCTGCCAGGCCAGGCTGCTCAGATGATCCGTCTCGCAATAGCGGCTGCCCAGGAGATAACCGAGAACTTCGTCCGGCAGGTCCGCCACCGGCACTTCCCTGGCCAGCGTGTTTACCTCGTCCGTCTCGCCGCTGTCCTCGACGACCGCGTCGTACAGGATGCGAAAACCACCGGCGGGCGCTGTGAAGCGCCGGCAGGCATTGCCATGCAGATCGTGGTACAGCCTTGTCGGCACCGCGGGCGAGGTCAGCACCCGCGTCTGCCGCTTGATATCAGCCTGCCTGTCCCGATGGATCTCGAGCACTGAAATCACCGGCGTGGCGGCTACGCATTCGATGGCGATTTCATAGCCGAGCCGGATCAGCATCGTTGGTCCCCCCTTCGATCTTGTGAGAAGCAGTCCTTCCCAAACGCCCGGAGGATACCGTGGTTCCCTGGGCCGATCGAAAAGCCCACCCCGTGTCTTCCCCTGCCGCGGTCGAGACGTTAGGTTCGGCAACCCGCCAGCGCTCCCCGGACTCAAGGAAAATCATGTATTCAGGCAGAAAATTCGCGGCCTTCCTCTTCGACATGGACGGCACGCTCATCAATTCCATCGCCTCGGCGGAACGGGTGTGGAGCGATTGGGCACGTCGCCAGGGCCTCGACGTCGCCGCCTTCCTGCCGACGATCCATGGCGTACGCGCGATCGAGACCATCACCGGCCTGGCACTGCCGGGCGTCGACCCGGCACACGAGGCTGATCTGCTGCTGAAGGCCGAGGCGGCCGATCTCGAAGGCATTATCCAGATCGCCGGCGCCGTGGCATTTCTCGATTCGCTGCCGCCCGAACGCTGGGCGATCGTAACCTCCGCCCCACGTGAGCTGGCGCTGTTGCGCATGAAGGCCGCGGGCATCCCCGTCCCGGCCGTCATCGTCGCAGCGGAAGATGTCTCCCGCGGCAAGCCGGCGCCCGATTGCTTCCGGCTTGGCGCGGAACGGCTCGGCTTCGACGCGCGCGACTGCCTCGTGTTCGAGGATGCCCCGGCCGGCATAGCGGCAGCCGAAGCGGCGGGCGCGGCGGTCATGGTCATCAGCGCCACGCACAAGCACCCCTTGCCAACGCAACACGCCGCGATCGCGGGCTACGACATGGTGGGCATCACCGTCGACGAGCGTGGCTGGATCGCGCTCGAGCCGCAGCGCAACGCCGCCTAGGCCGCGTCTAGAAATCGCTGGTCAGGCCCTTTACCTCCCAGTCGCCGTAGCGGCCGGGCTCCTTGCCGCCGCGGCCGCCGATTTCCTTCGGCGCCGAGGCTTCCTTTTCCAGGTACTTTACACGCCTTGCTTCGGCTTCCGCGAGCGCACGTCTGGCTTCTGGCGTCAGCGCCTTTGGCTCCACATCATGGGCAAGCTCGGCATCGGTTTTACTGGCTTCGTCGTTCATGCGATATTTCCGGCGGATTGAAACGGGAACTGGTGTTTCCCATCATATAGCGATGAGACGAAGCGGATCGACCCCTTTTCGCTATCACCTGGACAGGAGCAGACGATGAACACACTTCGCACCGCCATGCTTCTTGCCGCGATGACCGCGCTGTTCATGGGCGTCGGCTTTTTGATCGGCGGAACCGGCGGCATGATGATCGCGCTGCTGATCGCCGCCGGCACCAATCTGTTCAGCTACTGGAATGCCGACAAGATGGTGCTGTCGATGAACCGTGCCGTCGAGGTCGACGAGAAGAACGCGCCCGAATATTACGCCATCGTCCAGTCGCTCGCCAAACAGGCCGGCCTGCCCATGCCGAAGACCTACCTGATCGACAATCCGCAGCCGAACGCCTTTGCCACCGGCCGCAACCCGCAGAACGCGGCGGTCGCTGCCTCCACCGGCCTGTTGCAGGCGCTGACGCCTGAAGAGGTCGCAGCCGTCATGGCGCACGAACTCGCCCATGTGCAGCACCGCGACACGCTGACCATGACGATCGTCGCCACCTTTGCCGGTGCCATTTCGATGCTCGGCAATTTCGCCTTCTTTTTCAGTGGCAATCGCGACAACAATCCGTTCGGCTTTGTCGGCGTGCTGGCGGCGATGATCGTAGCGCCCTTTGCCGCGATGGTCGTGCAGATGGCGGTCAGCCGCACCCGCGAATACGAGGCCGACCGACGTGGCGCCGAAATCTGTGGACACCCGCTCTGGCTGGCATCGGCGCTTGACAAGATCGCCCGCGGCGCCGAACGCATCCGCAACCCCGATGCCGAGCGCAATCCCGCGACCGCGCATCTCTTCATCATCAATCCCCTTCACGGCGAGCGCATGGACAGCCTGTTCTCCACCCACCCCGCCACTGAGAACCGCATTGCAGCCTTGCAGGCGATGGCGCGCGACATGGCCGGCAGCGAAACCCGGGCTGCACCGCGCCAGGCCCCAACGCCACGCCAGGCGGACGAACTGCGGCCATCCGGCCCGTGGGATCAGACAGCAAGGCCCGAGCAGCCGGCGGAGCCCGCCAAGCCCAAATCCAACCCATGGGGTCGCAATCCGACCGGGCCCAGGGGCCGGTGGTCGTGAGCGTGGCGGACAGAGGACCTCGACGCACGGTTTCAGGTGATCAGGAACACAGGGACGGCGGCGACTTCGTCGCCGGTCTCGCCGCGCGCAAGGCAGCGGCCCGCCTGCTTGCCGCCGTCATCGATGCCAGGACACCGCTTGACGGGCTGACCGATCACGAGAACGGCCACCCGCAATACAAGGCGCTCGATTTGCGCGATCGCGGCCTTGTCCGCGCCATTCTGGTCACCGCGCTGCGCTATCGCATGACCATATCGGGGCTCTTGGCGCGGCGCCTGGAAAAGCCGCTGCCGCCCAATGCCACGGCGCTGTCGCACATATTGCATGTGGCGGCCGCACAGATCCTGTTCCTCGATATTCCCGACAGCGCCGCCGTCGACATTGCGGTGACCCATGCCAAGTCCGATCCGCGCACGGTGCGGTTCTCCGGCCTCGTCAATGGCGTGCTGCGCACACTGGCACGGGCCAAGGAAACGGAATTGCCTGCCGCCCTTGCCGCCACCGACGAGGCGCCCAAATGGTTTTCCGACAGGCTGAAGACTACCTACGGCAACGAAAAGGCCAGACAGATCCTCGAAGCGCACCGCGTTGAGGCGCCGGTCGACTTCTCGGTCAAGGCCGATCCCGGACTCTGGGCCGAAAAACTCGGCGGCATCGTCCTGCCGACCGGCACGGTGCGGGTCGAGAATCTTGTCGGTCCTGTCACCGAATTGCCTGGCTTTGCCGAGGGCGCCTGGTGGGTCCAGGACGCCGCGGCCAGCCTGCCCGCCCGACTGTTCGGCGATGTCACGGGATTGCGGGTTGCCGATCTCTGCGCCGCGCCCGGCGGCAAGACCGCGCAGCTGATCGTTGCCGGCGCGAAGGTCACCGCCATCGACACGTCAAAAAACCGGCTTGCGCGGCTGACGCAGAATCTCGACCGCCTCGGCCTGTCCGCCGAGATCGTCCAGGCCGACCTGCTCAAATACGAGCCGAAGGAATTGTTCGACGCCGTTCTCCTCGACGCACCCTGCTCGTCGACCGGCACGGTGCGGCGGCATCCCGACGTGCCATGGACCAAGACTTCGGCCGATGTGGAAAAACTGGCCGACCTGCAGCGCAGGCTGCTCGCCCGCACTGTGACGCTGGTGAAGCCCGGCGGCAGGATCGTCTTTTCCAACTGTTCGCTCGATCCGCTCGAAGGCGAGGATCTCTGTCGCGCCTTTCTCGCCGGCACGCCTGAAATCACCAATGATCCGCTGCTGCAAGGCGAGATCGCCGGCATCGATCCATTCCTGACGCCGCAAGGCACGCTGCGCACCACGCCCGCCGACCTGGACCTCGGCGCACCGGAACGCTCGGGCCTCGACGGCTTCTTCGCCGCTCGCATGCGGCGAGCCGGCTAGGGCTTGAACTGCCGGATTTGCTGCCTTTTTTAGGCAGGACCGGCGGCAGAAGCAGGTGAACCGGCCCGGGCTCGTGGAATTCGCCTTCGCACGAATCGTGCAATCATGTAGACTCGGCGCCGGGGTAGAGGACGATCAGGAGGGGTTTTGGCACTGGCTGCCAGCAGCACGACGCGTCTGTGGACGCTTGTCGCGAAGGAGTTCTGGCGCAAAACGCGCCGGCGCCTGCGCGCCGGGCCTGTCTATCGCTGGCGCTATTCCGGCCGCACCCCGGAACGTGTGCTGATCGCACCGCCGGACCTGCGCCTCGCCGACCCGCAGATCGCACTCGAGATCTATTACGGCCGCTATCCCCTGTCGGGGCATCTGGTCGAGACCGGCGGCAAGTCGCCTTTCCAGATCAACGTGCCCAATCACGGCTGGCAGAAGACGCTGCACGGCTTTCGCTGGCTGCGCCATATGCGCGCCGCCGGCACGGAGCTTGCCGCTGCCAATGCCCGCGCCCTGGTCTCCGATTGGATCACCATGCATGGCAGCCATATTTCCGGCATCGCCTGGGAGCCCGGCACGACGGCCAAGCGCATCATCGCCTGGTTGCAGCACTCCTCGGTCGTATTGCAGGGCGCCGAGTTCCCTTTCTACCGCGCCTTCCTGAAGTCGGTTGCCATGCAGATCCGCTATCTCAGGTCGATGGCGCGCGAAATGCCCGACGGCAAGGACAGGCTGCGGGCCCGCATCGCGCTCGCCTTCGCTGCCTTGTCCCTGCCGGCGCCGGCATCGGCGCTGCGTGGCGCGACCCGCAACCTTGCCGAGGAACTCGACCGCCAGATCCTCGCCGATGGCGGGCACATTTCGCGCAATCCGATGGTCGTCCTGGAAATCCTCGCCGACCTTCTGCCGCTGCGCCAGACCTATGCCAACCAGGCGGAAACGCCGCCGCAGGCGCTGATCGGCGCCATCGACCGCATGCTGCCGGCGCTGCGCTTCTTCCGCCATCAGGATGGCAGCCTCGCCCGCTTCAACGGCATGGGCGCCACCATCCACGACCGCATCGCCACCATCCTGCGCCACGACGACACCGCTGGCGCGCCGCTGCTGCATGCGCCGCATTCCGGCTATGAGCGCCTGTCTATGGGCGGCACCACGGTCATCGCCGACACCGGCCCGCCGCCGCCGGTCGACGTGTCCAATGCCGCACATGCCAGCTGCCTTGCCTTCGAACTGTCGTCCGGGCGCCAGCACTACATCGTCAATGCCGGCATCGACACCTACGGCGCGGCTGAATTCCGGCCGCTGGCGCGCGCCACCGCCGCGCACTCGACCGCCACCATCAACGACACCTCGTCGGCGCGCTTCAGCCACTCGTTGCGCGTCAACGACCTGCTCGGTTCGCCGTTGATCGGCGGCCCGCAGCATGTGCAGTGCAAGCGCACCGATCAGAAAGGCGTTCAGGGTTTCATCGCCCGCCATGACGGCTATGTCGCGCGCTTTGGTTTCCTGCATGAGCGCGAGCTGAAGCTGTCGTCGAACGGCAATGTGCTGGCCGGCCGGGACCGCTTCCAGCGCCCCGGCAGTGCCGCGATCCGCAACAATGGCCGCGACTTCGTCACCGTCCGCTTCCACGTTCATCCCGATGTCAACCTTTTGCAGGACGAGCATGACCGCCTGGTGCTGGCCGCCGATCAGGCCGACACCTGGGTGTTCACATCGGCCGAAGTGGTGCCGGAGGTCGAGGAATCGATCTATTTCGCCGGTCTTGGCGGCCCGCGCCGCAGCCGCCAGATCGTGCTTGCCTTCAAGGCCTCGGAAATCGCCGAAGTCCACTGGCAGCTGACCCGCACCAGCATCGCCGGTTATCCGGAAAACAACTGACCTACCTGACCGCCGGTTTGATTTCCGGGCGGCATGTGCTACGGGCGCGGGCATCCACCACACCAGTCGTGAAAGGCCGCCAGCCCATGGCCGTCGCCGCCAAGAACATTCCCGCACCAGACCTGGTTCCCGTGCGCCGCGCCCTGCTCTCCGTTTTCGACAAAACCGGCCTCATCGATTTCGCCAAGGCGCTGGCAGCCGCAGGCGTCGAGCTGGTCTCGACCGGCGGCACGGCAAAGGCGATCTCTGACGCGGGCCTTCCGGTGCGCGACGTCTCCGAGCTCACCGGCTTTCCCGAGATCATGGATGGCCGCGTCAAGACCTTGCATCCCGGCGTGCATGGCGCGCTGCTTGGCGTGCGCGACGATCCGGAGCATTCAGCGGCAATGCGCAAATACGGCATCGAGCCGATCGATCTCGTCGTCTCCAATCTCTATCCGTTCGAGGAGGTCCGCCGCTCCGGCGCCGACTACGCATCGATCGTCGAGAACATCGACATTGGCGGCCCGGCCATGATCCGCGCCTCGGCCAAGAACCACGCCTATGTCGCCATCGTCACCGATCCCGGCGACTATGCCTCGGTGCTGAACGCGCTGGAGATGAACATCGGCTCGCTGTCGCTGGATTTCCGCAAGAAGCTGGCCGCCAAGGCCTTCGCCCGCACCGCCAGCTATGACGCGGCGATCTCCGGCTGGTTCGCCGAAGCGCTCGAGATCGAACACCCGACGTGGCGTGCCTTTGGCGGCAGGCTGGTCGAGGTGATGCGCTATGGCGAGAACCCGCATCAGAGCGCCGGCTTCTATATCGATGGCGACAAGCGGCCGGGCGTCGCCACGGCGCGTCAGTTGCAGGGCAAGCAGCTGTCCTACAACAACATCAACGACACCGACGCCGCCTTCGAGCTGGTCGGCGAGTTCGATCCGGCGCGTTCCGCCGCCGTCGCCATCATCAAGCACGCCAACCCGTGCGGCGTTGCCGAAGGCACCTCGCTGAAAGCCGCCTACGCCAAGGCGCTCGCCTGCGACCCGGTTTCGGCCTTCGGCGGCATCGTCGCGGTCAACCGCACCCTCGACGCCGAGGCGGCGGAAGAGATCGTAAAAACCTTCACCGAAGTCATCATAGCGCCCGGCGCCACTGACGAGGCAGCGGCCATCGTCGCGGCGAAGAAGAATTTGCGCCTGCTGGTCACCGGTGGGCTGCCGGATCCGCGCACGCCGGGCACGACGGTCAAATCCGTCGCCGGCGGTCTGCTCATCCAGGGCCGGGACAACGCTGTCGTCGACGACCTCGAACTGAAAGTGGTGACCAAGAGGGCGCCGA
>NZ_RZQT01000089.1:0-23268 GCF_003998485.1 Mesorhizobium sp. M7A.F.Ca.CA.001.04.2.1 | reverse complement strand
GTTCGCGCCGTTCCATTTCGCGGCTGAGGAAATCGCGGAACAGATGATGGAAGCGGAACCAGCGCCGCTCTTCGTCGAGCGGCACCAGGAACAGGTTGCGCGTCTCGATCTCGGTGATCGCCGCTTCGGCGTCGGCCGCGCGCATCACCGCCCGGCAGGCCTCGGCGCTGAAGCGTTCGAAGATCGAGCTGTAGAGCAGGAATTTTGCGATCGCCGGCGGCAGTTCCAGGAACACTTCGCCCATCAGGAAGTCGGCGACGTTTCGGTTGGCGCCGGTAAAATTGCCGATGACGGTTTCCGGTGCATGCGCGGCACTCAGTGACAAAGAGGCCAGTTGCAGGCCGGCGGCCCATCCTTCGGCGCGCGAGCACAAGGTCTCCACCGTGCCGCTGCTGACGCTCAGGCCCAGCTTGTCGTTGAAGAAAGCTTCGGCCTCGGACGAGGCGAAACGCAGATCGTCGGGGCCGATTTCGAAAACGTCGCCAAGCACCCGGAGCTTGCCGAGCTGCAGGTCGGGCAGGCTGCGTGAGCCGATGACGAAAGCAACATTTTCCGGCGCCTGCCGGGTCAGGCGCTCCATGAACCGCTTCACCGCCGGCGCCTCGACGGCGTGGTAATCGTCGAAGAACAGGGTGATGTCGGCCTCGCGCGCCGCCAGACCCGCCACAAGTGCCGCGAGCACGACATCGAGCTGCGGGATGGGGCTCGACTGGAAGGCAAGGTCGAGTTCCGCCGGGCTCTGGACCAGATGGCGCAGCGCGCCCACCAGATGCGATAGGAAGGCGCCCTCATCATTGTCCGTCGCCTCGCAGGACAGCCATGCCGTCAGCCTGCCGTGGCGTGCGATTTCCGCAGCCCATTGCGCCATCGTCGTCGATTTGCCGAAGCCAGCGGGCGCGGCGAACAGCACGATGCGCGTGTCGATATGACGCTCCAGCGTCGACAGAATGGTCTCGCGGCGCACCCATCGGCGATGGTGCGGCGACGCTTGGCTGACGGATTGCGGAGCTGTTCTCATCTAGGTCCGCACAGCCTGTAGCTCTCTGGGGGAGAGTCGCCGCAGCCGCTCCACTCCGCTTCGATCAGCGGAATTTGCGGTGCGGCATCGCGCGGCAAGGTTCCCTTGATACGGGGATCGTCGACGATCTCAAATCCGGTAGCGAAGGGCACGAACCCGCAGGCGCTGTAGAATCCGATGACGCTGTGATGATCGAAGCTGCTTGTATGCAGCCAGATGCGGCTCGGGTTGAGACGCCATGCGAGCTCCAGTGCCCCGGCCATCAGCCGTTTGCCGAAACCGCGGCCGGTCAGGGACGGGAACAGGCCGAAATAGGTGATCTCGATCTCGTTATTGTCGGCGGCGAAGAACTCGACCATGCCGAGATGCGCGCCGGTTTCGTCATGGCCGTAGTAGAGATGCTGGCGCGGGTCGGCGAAATGCTCGGTGATTTCGGCATCGGACATTTCGGAAACGCGGTCCCACAGCCAGGGTGCGCCGATCTTGAGAAAGATCGCCCGGTAGGAAACGCAGTCGGGCGTCGTGATCCGTGTCATGCCCAAAGGGCGCGCGAGATCCGGCTGCGGCGTACGCGCTTCCATCCAGGTCACCGCATTGGCAAGCTTGCCAGCCGGCAGGCGATGGTAGCCAATGGCGAGATCGGTGATTTCGGCGGGCATCGTGTCTTCTGTGATCAACGCATTCCTCGTCATGTCTTCCAGAGATAGCAGTATCGGCTTGCTGCATCCGATGCCAACTCCCCCAAGACCATGGCAGCATCGAACGGCAAGTCCTGGACTGAAAGTTTGGCGCGCATGCCTCTTGCATTTCACAGGAATGGCATATGAGATATGATACACCATCCAGATGAAAGTGAAATATGATGCCTGAGCGGATTGCGGATGAGGCCATTCTGAGCGCAGTCGATGATGGCTTCGCCCGACAGGTCGCGTTTCTGCAAGACCTCGTGCGCTTTCCCTCCCAACGTAGCGAGGAACACCCCGCGCAGTCGTTTATGGCCGCCGCCTACGAGGCGGATGGCTACGCGGTCGACATGTGGCGCGTCGATGTCGACGTGATTCGCGACCTGCCGGGTTTTTCCCCCGTGGCGGTCTCTTACGACGATGCCTTCAACGTCGTTGCTACCCACACGCCGCGAAACGCGACCGGCCGCTCGCTGATCCTCAACGGCCATATCGATGTCGTTCCGACCGGACCGCTCGACCGCTGGGTCCGCGATCCCTACGATCCGGCGATCGAGGATGGCTGGATGCATGGCCGCGGCGCCGGCGACATGAAGGCCGGCCTGTCCGCCTGCCTCTATGCGCTGAGCGCCTTGCGTAGCCTTGGCTATCAGCCGGCCGCGAACGTGTATCTCCAGTCGGTGGTCGAGGAGGAATGCACCGGCAATGGCGCGCTTGCATGCCTGCAGCGCGGCTATCGCGCCGACGCCGCCTTCATTCCCGAACCGCTGGAGCCGCGGCTGATGCGGGCGCAGGTCGGGCCGATCTGGTTCAGGGTCGAGGTCGACGGCGATCCGCAGCATGCGTCGGGTGCATTTTCGGCCGGCGCCAATGCCATCGAAAAGGCCTTCGTCATCATTCAGGCGCTGAAGCAGCTCGAAATCGTCTGGAACGCGCGCAAGGTCGATGACAGGCATTTCCATGATCACCCGCATCCGATCCGCTTCAACCTCGGCAAGATCGAAGGCGGCGAGTGGACATCGAGCGTTCCGGCGCGCTGTGTCTTCGAGATGCGCGTCGCCACCTATCCCGGCCAGAGGCTCGAAGACGCCAGGGCCGAGCTCGAGGCCTGCATTGCCGTTGCGGCGCGCGCCGATCCGTTCCTGGCCAACCGACCACCCAAGATGACCTACAATGGCTTCATGGCCGAGGGCTATGTGCTGGAGGGCGCCGACGAGATGGAAGCGGTGCTGCGCCGCAGCCATACCGCCGTGTGGGGCGAGCCGCTGACGGAACACGTCACCTCGGCGACCACCGATGCACGTTTCTTCGGCCTCTATGCCGACACGCCGGCGATCGTCTACGGCCCGATCTGCCGCATGCCGCATGGCTATGACGAGGCCGTCGATCTCGACTCGGTGCGCAAGGTCACCCAGACGATCGCGCTGTTCATCGCCGACTGGTGTGGCCTCGAACCTATCGAGGCTAAGCCATGAATGCGGCGGTGCCCGATGCGTTCGGCGAAACACTCGCCGAGGACGCACCGGATGTTTCCACGGCCGACGCGCTCGCCATCCTGCGCCGGCACTACGGGCTGACCGGCACCGCGCGTCCGCTGCCTGGCGAACGCGACCACAATTTCCATATTCAGACCGACGGCGAGGGCGAGTTCGTCCTGAAGATCTCCCATCCGGCGGAAGAAGCTGGCTTCACCGATTTCCAGAACAAGGCGCTCGACCACATCCTTGCGGTCGACCCCACCTTGCCGGTTCCCTCGGTGCGCAAAAGCCTCGAGGATGAAGCGCAGTTCGCGGTCAGCGTCGCTGGATCGGCGCCGCGCATTATCCGGCTGGTGACCTATCTGTCCGGTCAGTTGCTGTCGCGCTCGCCGACTTCCGAGGCGCAGGATCGCAATCTCGGCATCTTCCTCGCCCGCCTTGGCCGGGCGTTGCGCGGCTTCTTCCATCCGGCTGCCGGCAGCGACCTGCTCTGGGACATCCGCAAGGTCGCCAAGACACGGCCGATGATGGCGCACATCACTGATCCGACTCGGAGGGCGATGGTCGAGCGCGCGATCGACTCCTTCGAGGAGCATGCTGCGCCGGTCATTCCCACCCTGCGCGCGCAGATCGTCCACAACGACATGAATTCCTACAATGTGGTGATGGATGCTTCGCGGCCGGAGGTCGTGAGCGGCATTCTCGATTTCGGCGACATGATCCATTCGCCGCTGATCTGCGACCTCGCCATCGGCGCCGTCTACCGCTGGCCGGCGGAAGGCCATCCGCTGGCACCGGCGGCGCGCTTTGTCGCAGGTTATCAGTCGCTCCAACCACTGGAGGAGGAAGAGATTGGCATTCTCTTCGATCTGATCCGTGCCCGACTTGCGCTCATCGTCAACATCGCCAGCTGGCAGGCCGAGCGTTTCCCGGCCAAGCGCGACTACGTGCTGCGCCTCGCCACCGAAGTCTGGGCTTCACTCGAACGGTTGAACGGCCTGTCGTCCACCGATGCCCGCCGCTATTTTCTCGACCATTCCAATCCGGAGTAGATGCTCGTGTCCCAGTCCTCGCCATACCCCGCAAATGCCGACGCGGCTGCATCGGAGCGCGCGCTGCTCGAACGCCGCGCCAGGCTGCTCGGGCCGACCTACCGCACCTTCTACCGCAACCCTATTCATCTGGTGCGCGGCAGCGGTGTGTGGCTCTACGATGCCCAGGGCCGCAAGTTCCTCGACGCCTACAACAACGTCGCCTCGGTCGGCCACTGCCATCCGCGCGTCGTCGAGGCACTGTCCGGGCAGGCCGCAACGCTCAACACCCACACACGCTATCTCAGCGAGATCATCCTCGATTACGCGGAAAAGCTTCTCGGCACCGTTCCGGCCCATCTCGGCCACGCCATGTTCACCTGCACCGGCAGCGAGGCGAACGACCTTGCCATCCGCATTGCCCAGCATTCCAGCGGCGGCACCGGGGTGATCATCACCGATTTCGCCTATCACGGCGCCACCATAGCGACGGCGCAACTGTCGCCGGCGGCGGTCGGGGCAAAGGGGGTACCAGCGCACCACCGCACGGTGGCAGCGCCGGACACGTTCCGCGACCATGGCCGGGCCGCGCATGATTTCGCCGGAAATGTCGCCGCTGCCATAGAGGACATGCGAGCAAAAGGCATCAAGCCGGCGGCGCTGCTTCTCGACTCGGCCTTTTCCAGCGACGGCATTTTCTTTCCCGATGCGAAGGTGATGCGCGAGGCAGCCGATCACGTCAAAAAGGCCGGCGGCATCGTCATCGCCGATGAGGTCCAGTCCGGCTTCGGCCGGCTTGGCCAGGGCATGTGGGGCTTCGCAAACTATGGCATCGAGCCTGACATCGTCACGATGGGCAAGCCGATCGGCGATGGGCACCCGATGGGCGCCGTGCTCGTGCGGCCGCAGCTTGTCGCCTCCTTCGGTTCGAACACCGGCTACTTCAACACCTTCGGCGGCAATCCGGTCGCGGCCGCTGTCGGCCTCGCCGTTCTCGATGTCATCGAAGGCGAGGGGCTGATCGAGAATGCGCGCAATGTCGGCGCCTATACGAGTGAACTGCTGCGCGCCCTGCAGGGCCGGCACGGCGCGGTCGCTGATGTCAGGCACAACGGCCTCTATTTCGGCGTCGAGCTGACGGCGGACGGCGACGAGGCTGTGGCCGCCACCAAGACATCGGCGGTCGTCGAAGCCATGCGCGAGGACGGCGTGCTGATCTCGTCCTGCGGTCCGCGCGGCAATGTGCTGAAGATCAGGCCGCCACTGCCCTTTGCCAGGGACAATGCCGAGCAACTGGCCGAGACGCTCGATCGCGCTCTGTCGAACTGGTGATCGGAGCGGCCCGCGTATGCTGAAGCTTGAACATCAGACCCTGAATGACCGCGCCTATGGCGCGCTCAAGCAGGAGTTGATTTCCGGCGGCTTCAGCCCGGGCCAGGCGCTGGTCATCCGCAAGCTCGCCGAGACGTTCGGCATCTCGACGACACCGATCCGCGAGGCGCTGCAGAGGCTTGTCGCCGAGCGGCTGCTCGAGATGCAGAACAACCGCTCGGTCATCGTGCCGTTGCTGTCCGCGCCTGCCTTCGAGGAGCTGACGCGCATCCGCATCGCCGTCGAGGGACTGGCGGGCGAGATGGCGGCGACCAGGATGAGCGAAAGCGGGCTGGCTGACATCCAGGCGACGCTCGCCGGCATGCAGCGTGCCATTGAGGCCGGCGACGCCAGGGCCTATCTCTCATTGAACGAGGCGTTCCACTTCGCCATCTACCAGCATGCCGGCGCGCCGATCCTTTTGAACATGATCCGCGACCTCTGGGGGCGGGTCGGGCCTTATCTCAAGCTGCTGATGCAGGCCGATCGCTACATCCCGCAGTCCAACGACGCGCATCGCAAGATCGTCGCCGCACTGGAGCAGCGCAGCGGTCCCACTGTGCGGATTTTCATAGAAGAGGACATCGCCGTGGCGGCCGCTGTGCTGTCTGCAAACCTTGACGCTGCCAGGGAGCCGTCGGCCTAGCTCGTCCCGTCCAGCCGGTCGCGCAGCATGCTCCAGCCGAGCAGCATGTTGGGCGCGTGCCGCAGCACGGCGTGGAACGGTATTGGCGCCGGCGGCGCGAAGGGCAGCGGCAGGTCGCGGGCGTCGCTGCCGGCGGCCCAGTCGGCCAGAACCTTGCCCATCGCCGTCGTCATGGCGATGCCGCGCCCGTTGCAGGCGCGACCGGCGATCAGTCCCGGACCGAGGTCGATCAGGTGCGGCAGGAAATCCGGTTCGACCGCTGCCATTCCCGACCAGCTGTAGGCAAGCGGCGGCAGGTCGGGCAGACCGAGATGCCGGCCGAGCCTTCGCCAGATCGTCTGCGGTACGCGCGTATCCGCACCGGCGCCAAGGATATGCATGCCGCCGCTGATCAGCCGGTTTTCGGCGTCGAAGCGGAAGGTGAACAGATTGCGTCTGGTGTCACCGACACCTTGCCCGCCGGGAAGCAATCGGTTGCGCACTTCACGAGGCAGCGGCGCTGTCGCGATCTGGAAGACTTTCAGCGGGAAATAGGTTCGCTGCAATGACGGATTGAGGGACCGGCCATAGGCGTTGGTGGCGATCAGCACCTTGCCCGCGCGTACTGAGCCAGATGGCGTTTTCAGCATCCAACCATCGGCTGTCCGATCAACCGAGGTGACGCGCGTCTGCTCGAAGATCTTCGCGCCGGCCTTCTCCGCCGCATCCGCGAGCCCGCGCGCATAGGCGACCGGATTGAGCACGCCGCCGGAACGATCCATCCAGCCGCCGACATAGCCTGGCACGCCGGTCCGTGTTTCGATTTCCTGCCGATCCAATGTGGCTGCCGGCCGGCCACGCTGTGCCCACTGCCCGGCACGTGACTTGACCTTTTCAAAGGCGGCAGGCGAATGCGCCGGCTGGATCCATCCGTTCTGCACGGCGTCGCAGTCGATGCCGTGCTGCCGGATCAGGCGGAAAACCAGGTCGGCGCTGCCGGCGGCGAAATCGATCAGCCTTTCGCCGCGCGACGGTCCGAGATGGGCCAGTATATCGACTGGATCCATTTTGGCGAAGTTCGGCACGACAAAGCCCGCATTCCTGCCGGTCGCACCCCAGGCGATGAACTCGGCTTCGAGAACGGCGACGGAAAGTCCTTTCCCCGCCGCATGCAGCGCCGTTGAAAGGCCAGAAAAGCCGCCGCCGACGATTGCTAGGTCGACATCGAGCCCGCCTTGCAGTGCCGGCCGCTCACGTCGATTGCGGCCGACGGCATGCCAGAGCGAAACGCCGTGCGCTTCCTGCCGGATGACGGCATTCATGAGCTGGAACTGCTCCTGTCTGCAGCGATCCTCGCCCGCTTGCCAAACCAAGGCCGCCGTGGCCTGTCGCCGAACAGCCCGTTCGGCCGGACCAGCAGGATAACGCAGAGCATGACGCCGATGGCGGCGATCTGCAGCGCGGCGGCACGAGCCTGCTGTTCCGGCGGGAAGAGGATGCTGGTCAGCGTGCCCGACCCAGCCCATATCGCCCAGACCAGGATGCTGCCGACGACGGCGCCGAGATTGCTGCCCGAGCCGCCGACGATCAGCATCACCCAGACCTGGAAAGTCAGGATCGGTAAATAATTGTCCGGCGCGATGAAGCCGGTGAAATGCGCCTGCAGTGCACCGGCCAGCGCCATGATGGCGCCGCCCACGGCAAAGGCCTGGACGCGATAGAAACGCGCGCTCTTGCCAAGCGAGATCGCCGCCCGCTCATCCTCGCGTAGCGCCTTCAGCACGCGGCCCCACGGGCTGCGCGACAGATGTTCCAAAGCGAGATAGGCGACCAGAGTCACCGCCGCGACCACGGCAAGGTTCGACAGGTTGAACAGCAGCGGCGTCTCGGCAAGGCTGCCGAAGGGGCGCGGGATGAAGCCGATGCCGAACGGGCCGCCGGTCAGTTTCTGCGCGTTGAGCGCGACCAGTTGCACGACGACGGCGACGCCGAAGGTGGTGATCGCCAGATAGTCGGACCTGAGCCGCAGCGTCGCCATGCCAGTTAACGCCGCGGCAATGCCGCCGACGACCATGGCGCCCGCCCAGCCGACAACGATCGGCAGGCCAAGGCCACCCAGCCGCGCGGCGTCGTCGGGAGTGGTCAGCAATGCCGAGGTGTAGGCGCCGATGGCGACGAAGCCGGCAAGGCCGACATTGAACAGGCCGGTCAGGCCCCACTGCAAATTGAGCCCCAGCGTGACCAGCGAAAAGATCAGCGCGGTGGTCAGGAAGAAGGCGCCGTAGCCGATCAGATCCATCAGCGTTCCCTCACACCAAACAGGCCGATCGGCCGCACGAACAGCACCGCCATCAGGATGATGAAGGAGACGGCGGCGCGCCATTCGGCGCCGATCAGCTGCACGGCACCGGCCTCGGCGAGCCCGATGATCAGGCCGCCGAGCACGGCGCCGGGGATGCTGCCGATGCCGCCGAGAATGGCGGCGGCAAACATCGGCAATAGCATGTCGAAGCCCATGAACGGGCGGATCTGCACCAGGATGCCGATCATCACGCCGGCCACGCAGGCCAGCGCCCCGCCGATGACCCAGGTGACGCGCACCACGCTGGCGACGTCGATGCCGACGATGCGGGCCAGTGCCGCGTTCTGGCTCAGGGCCTGCATCGAGCGGCCGGTCTGCGTGCGCGTCATCAACAGATGCACGGCGAGCACCAGCACCGCGGTCAGCAGCAAAAGCGCGATCTGGTCTGATGTGATGCGGATGCCGAAGCCGACCGGCATGGCGATCTGGATCGCCCGGCTGAAATAGGTCGGCCGCGAGGTGAAGGTGAATTCGAGCAGGCTTCTCAGCGCCATCGAGGCACCGAAGCTCGCCATCACCACGATGATCGCCTGGCCTTGCGAGCGCAGCCGCGAAAACAGCACCTTGTCGAGCAGCAGCGCCAGCAAAGCGGTGAACGCCATGCCAACGACCAGCGCGACAATCAGCGGCCAGCCGAAGGACAGCGGTGCGATCGGTGCCACCTTGCCGAATGTCGCGCCGATGGCGCTGACGACGGCCAGCGTCGCATAGGTGCCCCAGGCCATGAAGTCGCCATGGGCAAAGTTCGAGAAGCGCAGGATCGAATAGGTAAGCGTCACGCCGATGGCGCCCAGGCCGATCATCGAACCCGTCAGCAATCCGTCGACGACAAATTGCAGGCTCATGCCCCACCTCCTGTGCCGGACTTGCGGGGGCGCTGGCCGAGATAGAGTTCGGCGACTACCGGATCGTTCCACAGCTCGGAAGCAATGCCCTCGTGCCGGTCTTTGCCTTCGACCAGCACATAGGCGCGGTCGCCGATGGCGAGCGCTGCCTTGGCATTCTGTTCGACGAGCAGGACAGTGACGCCGGACTTGCGGATGCCGGCCAGCATCTCGAACACCATCGAGACGAATTTCGGCGACAGGCCGGCCGACGGCTCGTCTAGCACCAGCACCTTGGGGTGGACGATCAGCGCCCGCGCAACGGCGAGCATCTGCCGTTGTCCGCCCGAGAGGTTGCCGGCGGCGGTGCGGCGCTGGCGGACGAGATCGGGGAAGGCGGCATACATCTCCTCGATGCGCGCAGGAATTTCGCGCCGCTCAAGGATGCCGCAAGCAACTCTGAGATTGTCCTCGACCGACATCAGTGGGAAGATGTTTTCGGTCTGCGGCACGAAGGCCAGCCCGAGCCGCACCATGGTGTGGGCCGGCGCGGCAGTGATGTCCTTGCCGTCCAGAAACACTGTGCCGCCGGTGATCGGGACGAGGCCGGCGATGGCCTTGATGAAGCTAGACTTGCCGGCGCCGTTGGGGCCGAGCACCACGACGATCTCGCCCTTGGCGACGGTGATCGAGGCGCCGCGCACGATCGGCACGCCGGGCTCGTAGCCGGCTTCGAGGTCGCGGACATCGAGAACGATCTCGCTCATGCCGCGCCTCCGAGATAGGCCTCGATGACGCGCGGGTCGCGAGCGACCTCTTCGGCCGTGCCTTCGCTGAGCAACTGGCCGTTCGCCATGACGAGGACGCGATGGCAGAGCCGCGTCACCATGTCGATATTATGCTCGATCAGCAGGAAGGTGATACCGCGCGCATTGATGTCGCGGATGCGGTCGATGATGACTTCGAGCAGCGTCGCGTTGACGCCGGCCGCCGGTTCGTCGAGCAAGATGATCGCCGGATCGGCCATCATCACGCGGGCGAGTTCGAGCAGCTTGCGCTGACCGCCGGAAAGCACGCGCGCCGGCTCATGCGCGAGATGGGCGAGGGCGACCAGTTCCAGCAGTTCAAGCGCCTTTGTCCTGGCGGCCCTTTCCTGCGCGGCGACGCGCCATGGCGTGACGAAATTGGCAAGCAGCTTTTCGCCGGCCTGACCCTGCGCCGCCAGCATGATGTTTTCGATCAGCGTCAGGTTGGGCAGCGGGCGCGGGATCTGAAACGTGCGGCCAAGGCCACGGCCGATACGCAGATGTGCGGCTTCGCCCGAGACGCTCGTGCCGTTGAGAAGGATTTCGCCGCTGGTCGGCAATATGCTGCCGGCAAGCAGGTCGAACATCGTCGTCTTGCCGGCGCCGTTGGGGCCGATGAGGCCGAGGATTTCGCCCGCTTTGACGTTAAACGAGACGTCGTTGACCGCGACAAGGCCGCCGAACCGCCTGACGACATTCCTTGCCGTCAGAACCGGCGCGCGGGTTTCCCCTTGCCGTTTGGTTGCCTCGCTCATCAAACCCTCTGGCCGAAGACGATCGCTGCCGCCTCCTGATTATGATTTGTGATCACACTTGCGTTGATCACGCTATTCGGCTTTAATTTCCTCCGCAAGCCGAAAACCGGCCACGAACGGAATTCCATGCAAAAGGCTGCCATCGAAAAGAACAACGAGGTGATCGCGGCCCAGCTTGCGCCGGTCGGCCGCGAGACCGTGCAGGACCGCGTGTATTCCGAGCTGCGCCGCGCCCTGATTGGCGGCCTGTTCGAACCGAGCCAGGTGCTGACCATCCGTGGCCTGGCTGACGCCTTGGTCACCTCGACCATGCCGGTGCGCGAGGCGCTCGGCCGGCTGATCACGGAAAAGGCGCTGGAGGCGCTGCCCAACCGTTCGGTGCGCGTGCCGCCGATCACGCTGGAACGCCTCGACGATCTCCTGCGGGCTCGCATCCTGATCGAGGGCGAGGCGATCGCGCTGGCCGCCGCCCGCATGGGTCCGCGCCAGATCGCCACCATCGAAACCATCCTCGCCGAATGGGACGAGATGCGGGCTTTGAAACACAAGAAGGACGTCGACCGCGAAGTGACGCTCAACCAGAGCTTTCATTTCGAGATTTACCGCTCCTGCGGTTCGGCCGTGCTGATCCCGATGATCGAGAGCCTGTGGCTGCAATCGGGTCCCTGCATTCGTGTCGCCATCTACGCCTTCTCGGAAGCCGGCGAGGTCGACACCGCCCAATATCACCGCCGCATCGTCACGGCGCTGTCCACGCAGGATGCGCAGGCGGCGCGCGAGTCGCTGGTCGCCGACATCAGCCGACCCTTCACCTTCCTGCGCAGCAAGCTGCAGGCCGCCGCCGCGAAAGACCAGACATGACCGCCATCAGGATCACCGAGCCGCGCTCGCAGCTTTCCGTAACGGCATTGCTGCTGCCCGAGAAGGCGCCGGAAAACGCTGCCTTCCTCTTGGCCTATCTCGGCACGCCACGCGTTGTTCCGGGCATCCATGCGATGTGGACGGGGCCTGAGATTTCCTGTCCGGTTCCATCAGCCGACCTCGAGGGCCAGGCCTATGCAAAACCGTTGCCGGCCGAGAACGCGACGCTGAACCCGCAGCCGGGCGACATCGTACTGTCCTACGTGCCGCCACGCATGTGGGGCGGCAATCCCAATGCGATCTTCGACATTGGCCTCTACTACGGGCAGGGCGCGCGGCTCTTGTTCCCGATAGGCTGGCTGGCCGGCAGTGTGGTGGCGCAGGTGCGCGTCGAAGAGCGTGACCGGTTCGCCTCCGCGTGCGGTGTCATCCGCCGCAACGGCGCCTGCGATATCACCTTCAGCCTGATCGAGGCCTGACATGGCCGACGACAGTTTCGAGCTGTTCGATCTTCGCGTCGAGGCGATCATCCCCAAGGACAAACCTATCTATTGCGGCGCCAAGGAAGGCGACTATTTCGAGCTCAAGGGCGAGATGCTGTCGATGCCGGCAGGGCAGGGTTTTTCGATCTATTCGATCGCCGCCGTGTTGCCGCTTCTGGCAGCCAAGCAGCGCCCAACCCACCCGAACGACTGGATGACCTCGGACGCCGAGATCGCTTGTCCGGATCCCAATTGCGGCAGCCGGCTGCGGATCGTCAGGACCGCCAAGCGGCGGTTCAGCCACGCCGAGACTACGGCGGTGCCGCTGCCGAAAGAGGATGACCTTAGATGACCGCCAACACCTTCGAACTCGGCCCCGGCTACACCATCTCGCGCGTCATTCGCGGCGGCTGGCAGCTGGCTGGCGGCCACGGCGCCATTGACCGCAGCCAGGCGGTGGCCGATCTGATCGCCACTTTCGATGCCGGCATCTGGACCTATGATTGCGCCGACATCTACACCGGCGTCGAGGAGCTGATCGGTGCCGCGCGCCTGCGGCTGGCCAGCGAGCGCGGCCTCGACGTCGCGGCCCGGATGAAGGTGCACACCAAGCTGGTGCCCGACCTCGAACGGCTGGCCAGTATCAGCCGTGACTACATCAGGGGCATCATCGACCAGTCATTGCGGCGGCTGAAGACCGAGCGGCTCGATCTCGTGCAGTTCCATTGGTGGGACTATGAACAGCCGCGCTATGTCGATGCCATGGGCTGGCTCAACGAGCTTCGGTTGGAGGGCAAGGTGCGAAATCTCGGCACCACCAATTTCGACACGCCAAGGCTCGCCGAGATACTCGCTGCCGGCATCCCGCTGGTCAGCCAGCAACTGCAATATTCCGTGCTCGACCAGCGCCCGGGCAGCAGCTTGGCCGCGCTCGCAAAACAGAACGGCGTCAGCTTCCTCTGCTATGGTTCAGTCGCCGGCGGCTTCCTCAGCAACAAATGGCTCGGTGCGGCCGAGCCCGCCACGCCGCTCGAAAACCGCTCGCTGGTCAAGTACAAGCTGATCATCGACGATTTTGGCGGCTGGGAGCTGTTCCAGCACCTGCTGCAGGCGCTGAAGGCCGTTGGCGACCGCCACGGCGTTGACGTTGCCACCATCGCTAGCGCCTGGGTGCTGGAGCAGCCGCAAGTGGCGGCGGTCATCGTCGGCGCCCGCAACCAGGCCCACGCCATTGCCAATGCGAAAATCATGGACGTTGCGCTCGACGCCGAGGACCGGGAGCGGATTGCGGCCGTCATGGCGCAAGGCACCGGCCTCGAAGGTGACGTCTACACGCTGGAACGCGACCGCCGCGGCCGCCACGGTTCGATCATGCATTACAACCTCAATGCGGGGAAGAAATGAGCGGCGAACCCTCCCTGTTTTCACGCGCCAGCGCCGAAATCATCGACCTGCACCGCTTCTTCGTCGACTGGTTCGTCGCCGCGCGAGCCAACACGGTGGACTTCGGCCGCTTCGAACGCGCCATGGGCAAGGACCTCAGCATGGTGGCGCCGGACGGACATATCCTCGATCGCGAAGCGGTCGTCGACCATGTCCGCGCAAGCCGTGCTTCCTGCGACGATGGTTTCACCATTTCGATCGAGGACATCCGGCCCGGCTGGCAGGACGCGGATACCATCGTCGTCCTCTATGTCGAAGCGCAGCTGCGCGCAGGCAAGCACAGCCGCCGTCAATCGAGCGCCGTCTTCACCACCAGTTCATCGGCGCCCAACGGCGTCGAATGGCGACATCTGCATGAAACCTGGCTGCAGGTGCCGGAACGCTGAACAAGCTCCAGAACTCAAATACAGTCGAGTAACGAAAGGGGAACAACAATGACAAAGACGATACTCCAACTCACCACAGCGCTCGCTCTCGTCACGATGGCGGGTGCTGCGCAAGCCGCCGACTGCAAGATCACCGTCGGCCTCGTCATGGAGCTGACCGGCCCGGCCGGCGAATACGGCCAGGCCGGCGCCAAGTCGGTCGAGATGGCCTTCCGCGACATCAACGGAGCCGGCGGGGTGCGCGGCTGCGATCTCGTCACCGACACGCGCGACAGCCAGAGCCAGGGCAACATCGCCGTCGACGCCGCCACCCAACTTGTTCAAGTCAAGAAGGTGCCGGTCATCATCGGCGGCATCATCTCGTCGGTGTCGATCCCCATCCTGACCTCGGTGACCGCGCCAGCCAAGATCGTCCAGGTCTCGCCGGCGTCGTCCTCGCCGACGCTGACGGCGCTCGGCCGCGACGGCAAGACCAACGGCATCTTCTTCCGCACCATCACCTCGGATGCGCTGCAGGGTGTCGCCGCCGCCAAATATGCCATCGACAAGGGTTTCAAGAAGCTGTCGATCATCCACGTCAACAACGATTTCGGCGTCAACATGGTGGCCGAATTCTCGCGTGCCTACAAAGCGCTCGGCGGCACCATCGTCTCCGACACGCCTTACAATGAAAAGCAGTCGAGCTATGCCTCCGAAGTCACCGCGGCAATGGCCGGTGAACCGGACGGTCTCTACCTCGTCAGCACACCGGTCGACGGCGCCACGGTCGCCCGCACCTGGATCTCGCAGGGCGGTGTGCAGAAATTCCTGCTCAATGACGGCATGAACAGCCCGGACTTCATCGAATCCGTCGGCGCCGATTATCTGAGGGAAGCCTACGGCACGTCGTCCGGCACCAGCCCGACGGCCTCGACGGAGTATTTCACCAAGAACTATAAGGAATTCTCCGGCATCGAACCGACCAATCCGGCAGCCGACCGTTCCTATGACGCCGGCGCGATTGTTGGCCTCGCCATCGCCATTGCCGGCTCCGAGGACCCGGCCAAGATCAAGGACGCGATGTACAAGGCGGTCGATCCGGCCGGCACGCCGATCTTTGCTGGCAAGGAAGAGTTCGCCAAGGCGCTCGGCCTGATCAAGGACGGCAAGCCGATCCGCTACGAAGGCGTCATCGGCCCGGTCGCTTTCGATAAATATGGCGACATCACAGGCCCGTTCCGGCTGTGGAAGATCGTCGACGGCAAGGTAGCGACGGACGGTGAAATGACCACCGACGATGTCAACGCCTTGCAGGCCAAGCTTCAGTAAGCATCATTCCGTTTGGTCCGGCATCGATTATGTCAGCATCGATGCCGGACCAAGAATATGGCTGCCTCATTGCGGCGCTCTTGCCCGGCACTCACGTCCGTTCCGTCGCAACTTGCCTGGGGATGAGAAAGCGGCCGGCGAGCACGCAGAGCAGCACGGTGAACATCAGGATCAGAGCCACCAGCGCATTGATGTCGGGTGAGAAGCCAAGCCGCATCATCGCCCACAGCCTGACCGGCAGCGTGCTTTGCGTGCCAGTGACCAGGATGGTGATCATGGTCTCGTCGAATGACAGGGCGAAGGCCAGGATGGCGCCGCCGACCATGGCGCTCGACAGGTTCGGCAGGATGATGCGCCAGAAGGTCTGCCAGCCCGTGGCACCGAGATCGTAGGACGCTTCAACCAGCGTGCGGCTCATCGACTGCAGCCGCGTCAGCACCGTGCGGTAGACGATCGCCAGCACGAAAACCGTATGGCCGATAACGACCGTCAGCAGCGAGCGTTCGAGGCCGATCTCGCGGAAGAAGATCAGCAGCGCCAGGCCGCTGATGATCGGCGGCATCAGGAACGGCAGGAAGATGATGAACTGCAGCAGCGAGCGTCCGGAACGGCGCCCATGATAATAGAGCGCCAGCAGCGTTCCGCTGACCACCGACAGGATGACGGTGCAGACGCCGACGATCAGCGTCGTGCGCAGAGCGGCCAATATGTCGTGGTTTTCAGCCAGCGCCACATAGGTCGCAAGCGTCGGCGACGACCAGTCGACGGAGCCATGCGAAATGGTGAAGAACGACGAAACGATCGGCACGAACAGCGGGCTATAGAGCAGGACCGCAACCAGCGTCGTGATCGCGGCCAGAAAGATCGTGGACAGTCGGGGCAGGGCGCTCATGCCGAAGTCCCCGGGTTGCGGCCAAAGCGTTCGCCGATGAGGATTGCGGCGATCACCACGACGGCCAGCGCCACCGACAGCGCCGCGCCGAACGGCCAGTTATAGGCCGTGCCGAACTGGCTGTAGAGGATGCGGCCGAAGGTGAAGCCGCTGATCCCACCGACCATCTGCGGCGTCAGGAAATCGCCGATCGCCAGCACGAAGACGAAGCTCGCCGCCGAAGCGACGCCGGGCAGGCTGAGCGGCAAGGTGATGCGCAGGAAGGTCTGCAAGCCGCTCGCGCCGAGATCGTCGGATGCGCGCAGCAGCACCTGCGGAATCCGCTCCAGCGACAGGAAGATCGGCAGGATGGCGAAGGGGATCAAGAGCAGGGTCAGCGTCAAAAGGATGGCGTTCATATTGAACACGAAAAGCGCCGACGGTTCCTGCAGAATGCCGAGCGCCACCAGTGCATTGTTGAGGAAACCGTTGAGGCCGAGGATGCTGCGGATGGCATAGATCTTGATGACATAGCTCATCAGCAGCGGCACCAAGAGCAGCATCAGCAAGGCATAGCGCCAGCGCCCTTTCAGCGTCGTCAGGAAATAGGCGGCGGGATAGGCGAGCAGGATGCAGATGATGGCCACCGACACGCACAGCACGAGGGTGTTCCAGAACACCGGCAGAAAGACCGGATCGGTAAAGAACCTGACATAATTGCCCAGCGAAAAGCCGTAGACGATCGTGCCCTGGTCGACGCTGAAGAAGCTGTAGCCGAGGAAGATCGCCAGCGGCACCAGGACGAAGACCACTGGCAAGGCAAACGCCAGCACCGTCACCAGCAGCGACAGCCGTTTTTCCGCAGGCAGCGTCGATCCGGCTTTGCTCATGCCAGCACCAGATGGCCTTCATGCGGCGCAAAGGAAAGCGATACGGCCTCGCCGGATCTGAGCGCGCTGCCGTCGACGCGGCTCGGCACGCGCAGCCGCAAGCGTTGCGCGGCATTGTCGGCGCCGGCCGCGATGGTGGCGACGGTCGACGAGCCGGCAAAGGCCAGATCGGAGATCGTGCCGGAAAAACGGTTGTCGGTGTCCTTTGCATCTGCAAGGTGCAAGGCTTCTGGACGGAACGCGGCGTAAGCGCTGGCGCCTTCCGCTGCGGCTTTCAAATGCGGCTGGTCGCTGATCGAACAGATGAGGCGCCCGAGCGCCGTCTCGATCGATCGCAGCTCGCCCTGGACCGGTCCGAGTTTCCCGGCCACCAGATTGTTCTCGCCGAAGAAACGCGCGACGAATTCGCAATCCGGTCTGTAGTAAAGGTCGTGCGGCGTGCCGAGCTGGCGGATATGGCCGGCCTCCATGACGCAAATCCGATCGGCCATGCCGATGGCTTCTTCCTGGTCATGGGTGACGAACAGGAAGGTGGTCCTGATTTCGCGCTGGATGGACTTTAGGAACACCTGCATCTGCCGGCGCAGTTCGAGGTCGAGTGCGGCGAGCGGCTCATCGAGCAGGATCAGGCGCGGCTGGCAGATCAGCGCACGGGCGAGTGCGACGCGCTGGCGCTGGCCGCCGGAGAGCTGCGCCGGAAAGCGGTCGGCGAAACGCCCGAGCTGGACCAGTTCCAGCGCCTCCGCGACTCGGCGCGCGATTTCCTTGCGCTGGACATGGCGAACCGAAAGCCCGTAGCCGACATTGCCGGAAACGGTCAGGTGCGGGAACAGCGCATAGTCCTGAAACACGGTGTTGAACGGCCGCCGGTTGATCGGCATGCGGCTGATGTCTTGCCCATCCAGGCGGATCTCGCCCGACGTCAGCGGTTCCAGCCCGCCGATCAGCCGCAGCACCGTGGTCTTGCCGGAGCCGGATGGTCCAAGAACGGTGAGGAACTCACCGTCCTTGATCGACAGGTCGATGTCGTGCAGCACGGGGACCGTGCCGTAGGATTTCGAGACGGACCGCAGCGTCAAGAGGTCGGTGTTCTGGTTCATGAAATACTCTCGCATACGCTTCGGCGGTCCGGAACTCCGGACCGCCGGGTCCTTCGAAGGCATGGTGCGGAAAGATCAGGGCGTTGCCTTGACCTCGTTCCACATGTCCGAACGCTTGAGCGGGTCCTCGACATTGTTGAGCCAGACCAGCTTGTCGTTGCCGCCGGCGCTGCCGGTTTCCGTCACTGTGTTGCCGAAGCCGGTACGCTCGGAAAGCTCGCCGCCGACCTTCTTGCTCAGCATGAAGTCGATCCATTTCTCGGCTGCCGCATTATCACGGACACCCTTGGAAATGACCCAGTTGTCGAGCCAGGCAAGCGCGCCCTCGCTCGGATTGACGTAGGCGACATGGGCGCCGATCTTCTGCAGCGCCTTGACCTGCTGCTGGCCGTAATTGGCCCAGATCAGGGCCACATCATTGTTCTGGTAGATCTGCTGCGCCTCGTCGGCGGTGGTGTAGAAGCTGAGCACGTTGCGCTTGAGTTCGACCAGCTTGGCCTTGACTGCAGCCATCTGCTCTTCGTTGAGGTTGAACGGATCCTTGTAGCCGAGCGTCAGTGCGGTGAACGAGAAATTGTGCTCGCCATTATCATACGCCAGCACCTTGCCCTTGTAGGCCGGGTCCCACAGAACCGACATCGAGGTCGGCGCCGGCTTGACCTTGTCGGTGTCGTAGATCAGGCCGATGGAGTCGAAGCAGAACGGAATGCCGTAGACCTTGCCGTCCTTGGTCACGCCGCTGACCGCCGTCAGGTCGCGGAAGCGCGGCAGCACGTGTTTCTGGTTGGCGAGCTTGGTGACGTCGATCGGCGACACCAGGTCAGCCTTGATGTAGCGCTGCAACTGGGCGGTGTTGACAGCAAAGACGTCGAAGTCCTGGCCCTCGCTGCCCTTGATCTTGGCCCAGATCTCGTCGTCGCTGCCGATGAAGACGACATCGACGCCGATGCCGGTCGCGGCGGTGAAGTCCTTGACCCAGTCGGCATCGGCGTAGCCGTCCCAGGCCAGTACCCGAAGGTTCGCGGCGAGCGCCGCCGATGTCATCAGGCCGATGCTGAGCCCGATTGTCGCTAGTCTTAGAAACGCTTTCTTCAGTCCCATTTTTAATCTCCCATTATCGTTCTGGTGGACCGTAATTTTCGGGCCTGCGCCGTCACAGCTGGGTAACAGCGACCAGTCCCTCGTCCGGCACCGACGCCATCCGGTTGCGCAGTGGCTTGCCGAACGTCTGTGCCTGGATTTCATACTCGTCGCCGGAAGCCGTCTTGACGCCGGAGGCGTAGCTCATCACCGCCGCGCCGAAGAAATAGGCGTGCAGGTCGCCCGCCCTGCGGTGCATCGGGTAGCGGAAATGGAAGTGTTCGAGATTGGCGATCGAGTGCGACATGTGCGCTTCACCCGACAGGAATTCCTGCTCCCAGATAACAGTGCCGTCGCGCAGGATGCGCGAATGGCCGCGCACTTCTTCGGGCAGGTCACCGATCAGCAGTTCCGGACCAATCGAGCAGGAGCGCAGCTTGGAATGGGCGAGATAAAGGTAGTTCTCGCCCTCCGTCACGTGGTCGGAATATTCGTTTCCGAGCGCATAGCCGATGCGATAGGGATGGCCATCGGGTCCATTGACATAAAGCCCGACGATCTCGGCTTCCTCCGCACCGGCTTTCGCGAATGCCGGCATCGGCAGCGGCGCGCCGGGCGGGACAATGCAGGTGCCGACGCCCTTGAAGAACCACTCTGGCTGAATCCCGATCTTGCCGGCGCCAGGCTTGCCGCCCTCCAGCCCCATGCGGAAGATTTTCAAGGAATCGGATTCGTCGGCACCTTCGCCATGGGTCAGAACATGCATCTGGTTGCGCGCGGCGGCACTTCCGGTGTGGGTGAGGCCGGTGCCGGTGACCAGGAAGCGCGCCGGTTCGGGATGGTCGACCGGAGCGAGCACCTGCCCATCGCGCAACAGTTGGTCGTAGTCGATTTTCGCCGTGCCGGTCCGCTTCTCGACCAGCGCTGCTATCGACGTGCCCTGGGCAATTGCCGCTTCGGCCAGTTCCAGCACGCTGCTGGTCTTTTCGAGCGGGTGCAGATGATTGCCGTCATCGCAGACGCGGCCCACCCGTCTGCTGCCGTCGGCCATTCTGAACTGAACAAGACGCATGAACTAACCTTCTTCCTTTGAAACCGTACGGATCACACCCAGCCCGCATCGACGATGAACTGCTGGCTCGTGCACATGCGGCTGTCGTCGGCGGCCAGGAACAGCGCCATGCGCGCGATATCGGAGGGTTGCAGCCGGTCGGGCAGGCACTGCCTTTCCGCGATCTGACGTTCGCCGGCCGGGTTCAACCACAGGCGCATCTGGCGCTCTGTCATCACCCAGCCCGGCACCATGCAGTTGACGCGGATGCGCTCGGGGCCGAGTTCGCGGGCCAGCGCCCGCGTCATGCCGTAAATAGCCGCTTTCGCGGTGACATAGGCTGGGCAATCCGGATCGCCGACCATCCAGGTGATGGAGCCGAAGTTGATGATCGAGCCGCCGCCCTGCGCGCTCATCTGCGGACGCACTGCCTGCGCCGCGAAAAACTGGTGGCGCAGATTGACCGCCATGCGGTCGTCCCAATAGGCAACCGTCACATCCTTGGTCTGGTGGCGGTCGTCATTGCCGGCATTGTTGCACAGCGCCTGGATGGGGCCATTGTGCTGCATTGCCTGCACGGTTGCCGCCTGCAACTCTTCGACGTTGCGCAGGTCGCATGGAATGAACAGCGGCGCGGCATGTCCGTCGGCCGCAACCGCGTCGACCAGACGTTGGGATGGTTCTTCGGCCATGTCGACGAAGGCGACGCGGCTCCCTTGCGCGCAGAAATGGCGCACCAGGCTTTCGCCGATGCCGCTGCCGCCGCCTGTTATGAAGACGCTGCGGCCCTTGAGGCTTGGATAGATCGCGTAGCCGATTTCATCCGTCATCGCGCGCCTCTCTAGTGCGAATGCCGAGGAATGCCGGCATCGCGCCGGCCGACGAGAAAGTCGAAATCGCAGCCCTTGTCGGCCTGCAGCACGCGCTCGACATAAAGGCTCTGGTAGCCGCCCTCCGGCGACGCCGGCGGCTTCCAGTCACGCCGGCGGATGGCGAGCTCCTCTTCCGACACCAAAAGTTCCAACCGGCGGCCGGCGACGTCGAGCTCGATGAGGTCGCCGTCGCGCACCAGCGCCAGCGCGCCGCCTGCGGCTGCTTCCGGCGCCACATGCAGAACCACGGTGCCGTAGGCGGTGCCGCTCATGCGCGCGTCCGAAATGCGCACCATGTCGGAGATGCCTTGCTTGAGCAGTTTGGCCGGCAGCGGCATGTTGCCGACCTCGGCCATTCCGGGATAACCGCGCGGCCCGCAGTTCTTCAGCACCATCACCGAGGAGGCGTCGATATCCAACTCCGGATCGTCGATGCGGGCGTAGTAATGCTCGATGTTTTCGAACACCACCGCCTTGCCGCGATGCTGCATCAGCTCGGGCGTTGCCGCGGACGGCTTGATGACCGCGCCGTCAGGCGCCAGATTGCCGCGCAGGATCGAAATGCCGCCTTCCTTGGTCAGCGGCTGGCTCAGCGGCCGGATCACCTCGCTGTTGTAGTTCGGCGCGCCGTCGATCAATTCACCGATGGTCTTGGCGCTGACGGTCATGGCGTCGCGATGAAGAAGCCCCACTTCATCAAGCGACGCCATGACCGCAGCTAGCCCCCCGGCGTAGTAAAAATCTTCCATCAGGAACCGGCCCGACGGCATCAAATCGACAATAGTTGGAACGTCACGACCTAGGCGGTCCCAGTCTTCGAGGCTGAGATCGACACCGATCCGGTTGGCGATGGCGATCAGATGCAGCACCGCATTGGTCGAGCCACCGATCGCGCCGTTGACGCGAATGGCGTTCTCGAACGCTTGCCTGGTGAGGATCTCCGCGATCGTCACGTCCCTGCGCACCAGATCGACGATCTGGCGTCCGGCCATCTGGGCGAGCACGCCACGGCGCGAATCCACCGCCGGGATCGCGGCGTTGTCCGGCATGCCGATGCCGAGCGCTTCGACCATGCTGGCCATGGTCGAGGCTGTGCCCATCGTCATGCAGCTGCCCGCCGATCGGCTTTGGCCCTGCTCGGCGGCGAGGAAGTCGGCAACCGGCATGCGGCCGGCTTTAACCTCCTCGGCGAATTTCCAGACATGCGTGCCCGAGCCGATGTCCTGGCCGCGGAACTTGCCGTTGAGCATCGGCCCGCCGGAAACGGCGATGGTCGGCAGGTTGCACGATGCGGCGCCCATCAGCAGCGCCGGTGTGGTCTTGTCGCAACCGACCAGCAGGATGACGCCATCGATCGGATTGCCGCGGATGGACTCTTCGACATCCATGCTGACCAGATTGCGAAACAGCATGGCGGTGGGGCGCATGTTGCTCTCGCCCAGCGACATCACCGGAAATTCGAGCGGCAGGCCGCCGGCTTCATAGACGCCGCGCTTCACGTGATCGGCCAGCGCCCGCAGATGCGCGTTGCATGGGGTCAATTCCGACCAGGTGTTGCAGATGCCGATCACCGGGCGGCCGTCGAAAGCGTCGGCGGGAATGCCCTGGTTCTTCATCCAGCTGCGGTGCATGAAGGCGTTCTTGCCCTCACCGCCGAACCAGGCCTCGGACCGCAGTTTGCGTTTGGTGTCGGTCACGATGTCTGTTCCCGTTCCTGGCGGCGCTTGTTGCGGTTTTCGACGCTGCGGCGCACGTCCTCCTCGGCATTGTCGATGAGGACCAGCAGCGCCTTTTGTGCGCCGGTCGCGTCGCCGGCGGCGATCTTTTCGGCGACTTCCCGGTGCAGCGGCAATGAGGGGCGCTGCCCTTCCGGATTGTCGTTGGAAAGACGAAAGCTCGTCACCAATGCGGTTTCGACCAGTGCCGCCAGCGAGCCGATCAGCTCATTGCCGGTCATGCGCAGTATGGTCT
>NZ_RZQT01000088.1:0-23731 GCF_003998485.1 Mesorhizobium sp. M7A.F.Ca.CA.001.04.2.1 | reverse complement strand
ACAGGGTTTCTGCTTGTCGAGGAGCGCGGAGATCTCGTCGGCGTTGAATTGCTTGTCATCGGATTTCGGCTTCGACGACGCTTCCTTGACCGGCTTGTCGGCGTCCTTGCGCTCCGGCGCCTTGGCGCTTTCGGCCTGCGCCGGCTGCGGCTTCGGCCGCGCTTCCGGCGCGGGAGCGGAATCCGGCAGCTGCGTCGCCTCGGCGGGCGGCTCCTGCGCTATGGCTTCAGCGACGGCGTCGGGCTTGACCTCGGGCGTCGGATCGATGGCAGCGGTCTTGTCCTGCGGCGGCGGGGTCGGCGCCGGCTTGGCCGGGGTCGGCTTGGGATCGGCCTGCTTGACCGGCTCGGGCTTGACCTCTTCCTTGGGCGTCGGCGCCGGCGCCACTTCCGTTGCCGGGGTGGGCTTGGGCTTCTCCTGCGGCTTCGGCACGTCCTCGGGCTTCGGCTTTTCGATCGGGGTCGGCGCGGGCGGCGGAGCCGAGGTCATGTCGACGGGCTTCGGCTTGGCTTCCGGCGTTATCGGCTTGTCGGTGTCGACGCTGTTCTCGCCGACCTTCTGCGCATCCGGAACGATGTCCGGGCGCTGCGTCGGCACAGGCGCCGGCTTTTCATGCATCACGGCCTTCTTGTCGCCCTGCAACGTCTGCGCAATGGCTTCCATCGGCACGATATCGACCGCGACCGACTCGACGTCGGACGACGGAAGTGCCGCCGGCGCCGTCAGCGTGAACAGGCCGAAGGTCAGCGCCGCCGTATGCAAGATCACCGATGTGGTGAGGCCGGTCTTCATCGCGCGTCTACTGGTCCTGTTCCTGCAGTGAAACCAGGCCGATGTTCTTGTAGCCGGCGGCCGAAATGCGGGCCATCACCTTCATCGCCGTACCATAGTCGGTGGACTTGTCGCCGCGGATGAAGATGCGCTCCTCATAGCCGGTCTTGGAAATTGCCTGCAGCTTGGCTACCAGTTCCTCGATCGGGATTTCGGTTTCCTGCAGGTAAATCTGGCCGGCGGCGTTGATCGAGACGGTGATCGGCTGCGTGTCGGCATTCATCGCCTTAGCCTGCGTATCCGGCAGGTCGATCGGCACGCCGACCGTCAGCATTGGCGCCGCGACCATGAAGATGATCAGCAGCACCAGCATCACGTCGACCATCGGCGTGACGTTGATCTCGGACATCAGTGCATGGTGACGGCCGCGCCGCCTGTGGCCGCGCCCGCCGCGTCCTGCCATGCCCATGGACATACCCATCTGCTACTCCTCAGGCCTTGGGGGCCACTTTTTCATCGATTTGGCGCGAGAGTATGGCGGAGAACTCGTCGGAGAACCCTTCCATGCGCACGGCTATCTTGCTCGCATCGGACGACAGCTTGTTGTAGGCGATGACGGCGGGAATGGCGGCGAGCAGGCCGATGGCCGTCGCCAACAGCGCTTCGGCGATGCCCGGCGCAACCACGGCGAGACTGGTATTCTTGGAGCCGGCGATCGCCTGAAACGACGTCATGATGCCGATGACGGTGCCGAACAGGCCGATGAAGGGTGCCGCCGAGCCGGTGGTGGCAAGGAAGCCGAGGCGGCCTTCCAGCTTTTCCATCTCGCGGGTCAGCGCCAGGTCCATCGCCTTGTCGATGCGGGTTTGCAGGCCGAGCGGCGACTTGGCGCCCTTCTCGAAACTCTTCTTCCACTCGCGCATGGCCGCCACGAAAATGGCGCCCATGCCGGTGGTCTTGCGATCGGCGAGCGTGCGGTAAAGCTCCTCCAGCGACTGCCCCGACCAGAACACCTGCTCGAACCGGTTGAGCGCCAGCCGCATGCGGGCATAGGAAACCAGCTTGTCGACGATGATCGCCCAGGTCCAGACCGAGGCGCAGAGCAGGCCGATCATGACCAGCTTGACCACCCAGCTGGCCGAAACGAACAGCGACCAAACCGACAATTGCGCGCCCGGATCGGCGAGTGCGATATTTTCCATCGTTACGTCCTTAAGATTTTCCGGGCGAAGCTGGCGGCTGGCCCCTGGCATCCCTTGTGGTCGGTTCGCACGAAGCTACCGGAACAACCCCAAACTGTGCCGTTGTCGGCCTTTTCAGGGCAAATATTGGTGAAAGGAAGGCGTTCGATAACGCCAATCTTCACCAATCTCTTCATGAACCGTTATGGTTAAGGATGGGTTAGTATATAAGGCGCGGCGCATTGCCACGCCCGCACAGTTGTAACGCCATCATCCAAGCGCGAAGTCAGGATGGGTTGAGATTCAGGTCAGGCCGAGCCGAAAGCGGCGGTTTCCGAGAACCGGAGCGGAGGGTACTTGAAGCACCCGAGCACCGGAAGCGCAGGGAATCACCGTTTGCAGGCCGGCATCACCTGAATATCATCCCATCCGGGGCATGAATGCCGCCACCCATTCCTTGGGAAAGCGCCTTGGGCGGCCATTCTCGCCGATGATCGCCGCCTCGACCTTGGCCTCGACCAGCACCTCGTCGCCGCGCTTGAGCTGTTGCGCCATGAAGATGCGCGCGCCGGAAATCTCCTCGGTGCGGGTGTCGACGGTCAGGATGTCGTCGATGCGGGCCGGGCCGCGAAAGTCGATCTCCATGCGGCGCACCACCCAGACTATTCTTTCGCCATGCTTGCCGTCGGCAAGCTCTGTGTGGTGCACGCCGGTCAGCCTGAGATAGTCGGAGCGGCCGCGTTCGAAGAATTCGAGATAGCGCGCATGATAGACGACGCCGGAGAAATCGGTGTCGGCATAGTAGACCCGCGCCATCAGCCGGTGGCCGAACGCCGTCAGCGCACCGGAAAGCCCGGCCAGCAGCGTCGCCGATTCACCATGATCGCCCATTGCGCTTCCTTTTTTAGTCCCGACGAGGCACCAGTTTCCCGCGGAACATAACATCGGATGGCACTGTTGACGGCGATGATCAAGAGTTTGACGGCGGCGCTGTTCGTGTTGGTGGCTTTGGCGCTGCCTGGCCAGACCGCGACATTCTCGATGAAGCGCGGCCTCAATCTCGACCAGTGGGTCACCTGGCCCGGCGAGGACCAGTGGGGCGACGCCAAGGCCATCCTGCCCTATCCGGAGTGGCGGAAATTCCTTGGGGAGGACGACCTCAAGGCGTTGAAGGATGCCGGCTTCGATTTCCTGCGCATGCCGGTCGATCCATCGCCCTTTCTGTCCGACCAGACCGTGGCCTTGCGTGACGATCTCTATGCCAGCGTGCTGGACTCGGTGCGCATGATCAACCGCGCCGGGATCAAGGTGATCGTCGACATGCACCTGATCCCGGCCGGCGGCAGCCGCAAGATCGGAATGGCTGAAGTGATGGGCGACCCACGGACCTTCGACGCCTATGTCGAGATGGTCCGCAAGATGGCCCGCACGCTGGCCAGCGAAGATCCCGCCCAGGTCGCCTTCGAGCCCATGAACGAACCGATCGTGGACTGCGACAGCGACGGCACCAGCCTGTGGCCGGACCGCCAGCGCAAACTGTTCGCGGCGGCGCGATCCTCGGCTACGAAACTGACCCTGGTGCTGACCGGCGCCTGCTATTCCGCCGCGAGTTCGTTGGAAAAGATCGACCCGAAGACGATTCCGGACGACAACGTCATCTGGACCTTCCATTCCTACGATCCGTTTCTGCTCACCCATCAGGGCGCAACCTGGGCCGGAGACTTCATTCCTTACGTGACCGGCCTGCCCTATCCGCTGAGTGCGGTGCCCAAGGCACAGCTCGACGTGACGCTCGACACCATCCGCGCCAGGATCAAGGCCGAGGCGCCATGGACGCGGCAAAGCGGCCTGCTTGCCTATCTTGACGAACAGGTCGCCAGCATGGACAGCCCCGACAGACTGCTCGGCTTGGTGGATGCGCCGTTCGAAAAGGTCGAGGCGTGGGCGAGGGCCAACGGCGTCAAGCCTGGAAACATCACGCTGGGCGAGTTCGGCATGATCCGTCAGGAATACGGCAATTCCTATGTGATGCCCGCCGGGTATCGGGCCGCCTATGTCAGGGACATGATCGCGCGTGCCGAAGCACATGGCTTCTCATGGTCGGTGTGGAGCTATGGCGGCGCCTTCGGCATCGTCGATGCCTTCAACGGCGACAAGGCCGAGCCGGATGTGATGGACGCGATCAAATCGCTTCACTGAGGCGATCTGGATTTAGCCAAGGTCGATCGACAGGATTTCCGGCCGCATCCCGAAACGCACCGGCAATATGCTGAAACCGAGCCCGCCGGAGACGATCAGATTGCGATCGTTCTCGACGACGTGGCCATAGGCGTAGCGGTTGCCGAAACGCGATGGCACGACCGGCGAATAGCCGAACAGCCGAATTTGTCCGCCATGGGTGTGGCCGGACAGGGTCAGCGAGACGCGCCACGGCACCTTCGGAAAAATATCCGGCTCGTGCGCAAGCAGGATGATGGGCGAGGTGTCGCTGACCTTGGCCAGCGTGCCGTCGAGATCGTCCAGCCCCGTGAAGCCGGCGCGGTCCCTGGTCGGCAGCAGAGCGAGCTGGTCGGCGAGCCCCGCAATCCACACACCATGCCCATCCTTTTCCAGGCGCACGACATCGTTCTCCAGCACCGGAATGCCGACTTTCTCCAGGGCCTTGCGCGCTACGGTCGGGCCGGCCCCGGCGCGCTGCGCGAAGCCATCTGCCCACCAGTCATGGTTGCCGAGAATCGAGAGCACGCCGAGCGGTGCCTTGAGGTCCGAGAGGGCGGAGGCCCATTGCGACGGCGTCACCGGGCCGGTCACCAAGGGCATGCCGGCGATATAATCGCCGAGCAGGACGATCACGTCCGGCTGCAGGGCATTCGCGTCTTCGACAAGTGAGGCGATCCGCTCCGGCGTCATCCATGGCCGGCAGGCATGGATATCGGCAAGCGCGACGATGTGCAGCTTCAGGCCATCAGGCCAATGCGGCGGCGTTAGCGCATAGCGTTTCACATGCGTCAGCAGCATCGGCTCTATGCCGGCCGCATAGGCGCTGAACGCGGCAACCGACAGAACCGACCCGCCGATGAAGCGCAGGAATCCGCGTCTGGTGATCATTGCGTGGCTCCGGCAAACCATCGGAGCGAGATTGCCCCGGGATGGCACCGCCACCAGAGCCGACGAATGCGCCGGCAAACCGACGAAGCCGAGGATATTTTGCGCAGGCCGCTCACAGATCCTTTGTCGGCCCGGAACCTGCGCCTGATCGCCCTGAGCGCTATTCTTCCTGGAACAGGTTGATCTGCTGTTGCGCCAGATCCTTCGGCGCGTCGAGGCCGAGATGGCGCCAGGCATTGGCCGTCAGCATCCGGCCGCGCGGCGTGCGCTGGATGAAACCCTGCTGGATCAGATAAGGCTCGATGATATCCTCGATGGCGTCGCGCGGCTCTGACAGGCCGGCGGCGATCGTCTCGATGCCGACCGGCCCGCCGCCGAAATTGCGCGCGATCATGCTGAGGTACCGGCGGTCGAGCGCGTCGAGGCCGAGCGCGTCGACTTCCAGCCGGGTCAACGCTTCGTCGGCGATCTTGCGGTCGACATGGCCATCGCCGGCCACCGAGGCGAAATCGCGCACACGGCGCAACAACCGGCCGGCGATGCGTGGCGTGCCCCGCGCGCGCCGCGCGATCTCCAGCGCGCCGTCGTTGCCGAGCGGCATTTGCAGGATACGCGCGCCACGCCGCACGATCTGCTCCAGCTCCTCGACCGTGTAGAAATTGAGCCGTACCGGAATGCCGAAACGGTCGCGCAGCGGATTGGTGAGCAGGCCAAGCCGCGTGGTGGCGGCGACGAGGGTGAAGCGGGCGAGGTCGATCTTGACCGAGCGCGCCGCCGGGCCTTCGCCGATGATCAGGTCGAGCTGAAAATCCTCCATCGCCGGATAAAGGATCTCCTCCACCGCCGGGCTCAGCCGATGGATCTCGTCGATGAACAGCACGTCGCCTTCCTCGAGATTGGTCAGCAGCGCGGCAAGATCGCCGGCCTTGGCGATGACCGGACCCGAGGTCGAGCGGAAATTGACGCCGAGCTCGCGCGCCATGATCTGCGCCAGCGTCGTCTTGCCGAGACCAGGCGGCCCGACGAACAGCACATGGTCGAGCGCCTCGCTGCGGCTCTTGGCGGCCTCGATGAACACTTTGAGATTGGCCCGCGCCGCCGCCTGGCCGACGAAATCGTCGAGCGTCTGCGGCCGCAAGGTCTGCTCGGCATCCTCGCCGCGTTTTTCCGGTGCAATCAAGCGGGGCGACAGGCTCATGCCGCCTTCCTTGCACACGGCAAGGGGCTGAACAAGCGGCGGCTCACCGCGCAAGTTCCTTCAGCCCGAAGCGAATCAGCTTCGGCGCATCGGCATCCTCGCCCGCCGTCTTCAGCGCCGCCGCCACCGCATTGGCGGCCGTGTCGCGCGAATAGCCGAGATTGACCAGCGCCGAGACCGCATCGGTGATCGGCGCGGATGCCACGCCGTCGCCGAGCTCCTGTTTCAGGCCGATGGTGCCCGAAGCGGTTCCGGCATAGGCCGGCGCCTTGTTCTTCAGTTCGGTGACGATGCGCTCGGCCACCTTCTTGCCGACGCCGGGTGCGCGAGAAACCATGGCGATGTCGCGCAGCGCAATCGCATTGGCGAGGTCGGCCGGCGCCAGCGTCGACAGGATGGCCAGCGCCACCTTGGCGCCGACGCCGGGAACATTGTTCATCAGCAGCCGGAACCACTCGCGTTCCAGCACTGACTGGAAGCCGTAGAGCCGCAGCATGTCCTCGCGGACATAGGTCTCGATGAACAGCACCACCGCTTCGCCGGGCGAAGGCAGCGCCGCCAGCGTGCGCGCTGAACAATAGGCGACGTAGCCGACGCCATGGATATCGACGAGGCAATGATCCTCGTCGACCTCGTCCAGCGTGCCCTTGAGCTTGCCGATCATTGGACGCAATCCCCGTTAGGGATGAGTATCGGGCGTGATGAGCTCGACATCTGGAAAGTACTTTCTGAAACCTGCGGGATCGCGAGTAAGAATGGGATAGCCTCGGATGGCAGCGTGAGCCCCAATCAAGAAGTCGGGCATCACCTTCTCTCGAGGTCCGCCCAACCGCCGATAGACCGAGAACGCTCTCGACGCAGCAAAGGCCGCCTCGAACGGGAGACTTTCGCGCCGGAACTCGTCTTCAGGCAAGGCATCATCGACATCGTCTATCGCCTCATAGCGCATCGAAAACTCGGCGTAGATAATCTGATTGATGACCAGGCTGCCTTGCTCGAGGGCAGACACCATTTTGGACCACGACCACTTTGACCAGACGGGATCGCGAACGGCGATATCGACAAGCACGTTGGTGTCGACAAGCGTCGCCAAGATTAGCGATCCCGGGTCAAAGCCATGACGGCATCGGCATTCATTGTCTGATCGCCGCTGCCCTCAAGCCGATCGAGCGCAGCAAGAAAACGATCGAGTCTTTCGCGGTCGGCCAACCGCCCCTTGTCATGCTTCGGCGTGATCGTGATCTTGCCGCCCTCGATGCCGAAGATGACTTCGCTGTTGGCGCCAATCCCAAATGTCTCCCGCAGATCCCGTGGGATTGTCACTTGACCTTTGCTCGTCACACGCATGAAACACCCCTTTCTTACAAGTAAGGATTATTCCAACCCGGTGAACAAGTCAAGAACATCGCTATCCAGCGAGTGCCATCCGGTAGGCCACGCTTTGCCGGTGATGCGCGTGGCAGATGGCGATGGCGAGCGCGTCGGCGGCATGCTCGGTATCGAAAATGGCTTTCGGCAACAGCACCTTCACCATCATGTGGATCTGCTTCTTGTCGCCATGGCCGACGCCGATCACCGCCTTCTTGACGGCGTTGGGCGCATATTCGGCAACGACAAGCCCGGCACGCGCCGGCACCAGCATGGCGATGCCGCGTGCCTGGCCGAGCTTCAGCGTCGCCACGGCGTCCTTGTTGACGAAGGTCTGTTCGACCGCCGCCTCGTGCGGCATGGCGGCATGCAGGACTTCGGCAAGCCCGTCATGCAGCTGGCACAGCCGCGTTGCCAGCGCGGCCTTATCGTCTGATTTCACAGTGCCGGAAGCAATGAAGCGCAGCGAATTGCCGAGGCTTTCGACGATGCCCCAGCCGGTGCGCCGAAGCCCGGGATCGATACCGATGATGCGAATCGCTTCCGCCATTTGCCGAGTTTACCTCCGGCGGACAGCGATGCCAGCGAAATGTGAACAAACCGGAAACAGAAGGCGGACCGCGGTCTAACCCCGAGCGAAAGCCGTGTTGAGCAGGCTGATCTGGTCGGAAACCGGGTTGGGGCGGCGAGCCATCGGTTGCATGTCGACCATGGCGCCGGAGCCATAGATCTCGTCGTCCATGCGGCGCACCAACGCTTGCAGGCGCAGCGAGCGGGTGACGAGGTCGAGGAAATCGTCGGGCAGTTCGGCCCAACCGGCGGCTTCGTCATGGGCGGAAGCGGTGTCGAGGCGCACCTTGGACTTTTCCGATGCCACCTGGTCACGGGTCATCTCGCCGGAATTGGCGGCGCGCTGCAAAAGCAGCCAGGAGGCAACCTGCATCAGCCTGGTGGTCAGCCGCATCGATTCGGCCGCGTAGAGCGTGGCGGCCAGCCGCGACAGCTTCTTCGCCTCGGCCCGGCCCTTGCCGTCGAGATATTCGGCGGCCTGTTCGACCAGACCCATGCCTTCCTGATAAAGCGGCTTGAAGGATTGCGAGAAAACCCGGCGTTCCGCCAGCTTGACGGTTTTCGCACTGCCCTTCGAAGGCTCGTTCATTGATACGCCCCTGCACTTGCAACCGGCCGATTCGGCTCCCTGCCGATACACCCGGAACCCTATCTGACTGAAGCTTGAAAATGCGCTTCGTCACCGGTGAAGGCAAGCACATGTTTAACAGAAGGTTAACGGCACCCCTGTCGGGCGGCCCCGCTGGGGTGCGGACAAAAAAGAGAAATCGAGACAAAAAAAGAGCCGCGGATAAGGCGGCTCTCAGGAGTTTAACAGGGAGGCGTCAAACAAAGTGGCTCCAACCACTCGGTAAGAATCCAGATCACTGGATGAACATAGTAAACACCTGTAAAGCTTAATGAAGCCTTAACGGTGCGGATGTTTTTTGACCGAACGCCGCCATACTGTGCCGTAACAGCACAGCATCTCCTGCGTCAGGCTCGGTCAAGCGGTCTTCCAGACCGCCGGCACAGCCTCACCTTCCCTTAGGCTCGGCTCAAGCGGTCTTCCAGACCGCCGGCAAGGCGATGAAGGCGAACAGCAGCATGGCTGCGTAGAAGCCCATCGAGGAGGCCGCCACCAGCGGTTCGATCGCGGCATTGCCGGCAAGCAGGAAATAGAGGCCGATCAGCAGGCCGATGCCGCTGACCGCCGTCAGCCAGAAATGAACTGTGGCGAGCGTCTTCTGCCCGATTGCCGGAAACAAATGGTAGAAGAAGGCGAAGACCGCCGACATCAGCCATCCGGCCACCATCGTGTGGGCGTGGGTCGGCATCTGGCCGTGATCCTGGCTGATCGCCATGTACAGGCCGAGCGCCATGCCGCACAGCGAATAGATGATGGCCAGCGTGAAGAAATTCCGTGCTATCCCTTGCATAATGGTCCCCCGAATTGCCTTTTCCCGCTTGCGGGAATGGGTTGATCGTCAGGCGATTGTTGTCGCCACCGGGCTCCCGGCATTGGCGCACTAATATCGGCAGCGTATCCAGACGATGTCGCGCCAACCCCATCCCGACGATTCGTACATTAGCAGAAAATCAGATAATGCGTTCACAATCTGCGACCTCGCGCGTTGGCCGTAAGCTGAAACAGAGCCGGATTTTTCGCGACATCGTTCCGAAACAGGCGCCACGCTAAACGCCCGCTCCTCTGACGGCCGGCGCAAATCAGCGCCGCCGCAAACCTGACCGGACACTGCAGGAGCAACCCATGGACTGGTACTCGATCGTCAAATTCCTCCACGTCACTACCGCCATTCTGTGGGTCGGCGGTGGCTTCGTACTGTTCCTGCTGGGCATGCTTGCCGAGCGCGCGGGCAACATCGAGGAAAAGCTGCAGGCAATGCGCGCCAGCGGTCAGCTGGGCGGCAGGTTCTTTGCGCCGATGTCGATGCTGACGCTGATCTTCGGCCTCATCATGTGCTGGTTCTGGGTCGGCTTCTCCGATTTGTGGGTAGTCATCGGCCTGGCGGGATACGCCACGACCTTTTCGATCGGCATGTTCATCTTCAAGCCGACCGGGGAGCGCATGGGCGCAATGATCGCCAAGGAGGGCGTCACGCCAGAGGTTCTTGCCATCGGCCAGCGCATGATGAGCGCGGCACGTTTCGACTATGCGGTGATGCTGGTGATCATTGCCGACATGGTGCTCAAACCGACCGTGCATGACATCGGCATCCTTGCCGGCATGGTGCTGGTCGTTATGGTCGGCGCGACACTGGCTTTTGGCGGCAACCGTCGTCTGGTGCCAAGCGCCGCCTGACCCCTAATGACGGGGCGGCTGCGCGGCGGCCTTTCTACATCAGGCCGACAATGCCATCCCACAGCAGCTTCAGCGCCACGACCGCGACGGTTGCGTAGGTGAAGGGATAGAAGGTTTCCGGCCGCATGCGGCGCACCAGCCACGCTCCGGCGATGGTCGACAGCGGCGCCAGCGGCATCAGCACCGCCGATGCCGTCAGATTGGCGGTGTCGAACTGGCCGAGCGCGAAATAGGGCACCAGCTTCAGCGCGTTGGTGGCGGCAAAGAAGATCGCTGCGGTGCCCGACAGAACTTTCGGATCGAGACGGATCGGCAAGGCATAGACCTGGAAGGGCGGACCGCCGACATGGGCAACGAAGCTGGTGAAGCCGGCGACCGTGCCCCAGGTGGCGGCGGCCACGCGGTTTGGCGCGGCCGCGTGATCGGCGCCGTGGCGGAACTGCAGATAGAGCCAGCGCAGGACGAAGATGATGGCGACGGCGCCAACGATCAGCCGCACCGCCTCTTCGGTCACCAGTGCCGCCGTAAGCCAGCCAAGGCCGATGCCGATGACGGCGCCCCGCATCATGTCGACCAGCATCTTGCGGTCGTAAACGCCCCACCACGTCCACACCGAGACGATGTCCATCAGGCACAGGATCGGCAGCAGGATGGCCGCCGCCTGCACCGGCGGCATGGTCAGCGCCATCAGCGGCACGCCGACGAAACCGACGGCACCGCCAAAGCCGCCCTTCGACAGGCCGACCAGAATGACCGCCGGAATGGCGGCCGCATAGAACCACGGATCGAGAAGCAGGCCTGACATGGGAGGGGACTGGTCCGGAGGGAAAGCGTGTCGACGCTTGAATAGCCCAGAATATCGGGCGGAGCGACAGCAAATATGAGCGTGGCGGCCGCACATGCGGGCCGACGCAGGCCTGTGCCTACCGACGCGCCGAGACCAGCAGGAACATCGGCCGCTCGAGCTCTTCCGCCAGTTCGGGTTTGGCCGCAATCTGCTCTGATGTCGGACGGAACTCCTCGACATGCGCGATGGTGAAGCCGGCCTGCAGGAGAGCGTTGAGCGTGGTGCCGATCGTGCGGTGATGTTTCACCACGCCCTTGGCCAGCCAGTCCGTGCTGCGCGGTCCTTCCACCAGATACTGGTCGACAGGCCACGTCTTTCGGCCTTCGCTATCGATCACCCAGCCGGGTTTGGTCGGCGCCATGAAGATCGGATGTTCCGTCGAAAAGACGAAATGCCCGCCAGGCGCCAGGGCCCGATGCACGGTCCCGAACAGACGCGACACATCCTCGACATAGTGCAAGGCGAGCGAACTGTAGACGAGATCGAAGCTGGCTTCCGGCAGGCTGAGCCGATCGAGATCGGCCGTCTCATAGCTTATCCCTGCATCCGGGCCGGCGGCCCTTGCTCGGGCAAGCATCTTCTCCGACAGGTCCAGGCCAAGCACCTGCGCCGCCCCATGCTCGCGTGCCCATCGGCAGAACCAGCCGAAGCCGCAGCCGAGATCGACGACCCTCAAGCCGCCGACATCGGGCAGCATCGCGCGCATCGCCGGCCACTCGGCGGCACCCTCCAGCCCTTCGACCGAACGGCCGAGTTGGCTGTAGCCTGCGAAGAAATCCTCACGGTCGTATATGTTCTGCGCCATGACAGTCTCGGTCTCATTTGGTCGGCACACTAACCAAGCGGCCACCGGCTTTCCACCCGGCTCGATCAGGAGGCATGCAAGACCTTTGCCCTATCCCGAGAAGCAGCCGCGTCCAGCGGTGGCGGCCGCCGCCGGATCGGCTGCGCCTTGATGATGGCGGTGCTTGTCTCCGCCTTGTCGGCGATACGGTCGAGAATCCCGTCGAGATCGCCGATCGAGCGTACGAACAGCCGGGCGACGAAGCAGTCATCGCCCGTCACCTTGTCGCATTCGCCGAATTCGGGGATGTCCTCGATCAGCTTCTGAACGATGTGCAGCTTCCCCGGCAGAGGCCGGATGCGCACGATCGCCTGCAAGGTATAGCCGAGCGCGAGCGGATCGATCTCGACGGTGAACGCCCGGATGACGCCGCGCTCCTCGAGTCGTCGCAGCCGCTCCGAAACGCTTGGCGACGACAGCCCGACCTGGGCGGCCAGCTCCTTCAGCGAGGTCCGCGCATCCTTGACCAGGATTTCAAGGAGATTTCGGTCGAGATCGTCCAGCATCTTTTTCCTTTTCCCGACAGCTGGGAGCTTTCCCCTAATATAATTAGGCCAATAGGCCATACACCCTTTCCAATCTGATGGAAAGCTTCGCGACCGCATGAGATTATGGCGGCTCAACCGATACGGAGGTTTGTTGTGAACGAGACAGTACGCGGCACGGTCGAAATGTCCGCCGCAATGGCCATCCTGGGAACGATCGGATGGTTCGTCGTCCTGTCCGGCCAGCCGATCATGGATGTGGTGTTTTGGCGTTGCGCTTTCGGGGCGCTGACGCTGCTCATCATCTGCGCCGGGCTGGGGTTGCTGCGCAACAGGCTGTCGCTGCGCATCATCGGCATCGCCGCGCTCGGCGGCGTCGCCATCGTCTTCAACTGGCTTTTGCTGTTCAGCGCTTTCTCGCGCGCGTCGATCTCGATCGCCACCGCCGTCTACAACACGCAGCCCTTCATGCTGGTCGGCTTCGGCGCGCTCTTCTTCGCCGAGCGGCTGAGCCTGACCAAGCTGACCTGGCTGACCATCGCCTTCGCCGGCATGGTGCTGATCGTGCAGTCGGCTCCCGATGCCGGCCCCAATGCCGGCATGGCCGGCACGGATTATTTCACCGGCATCGTCATGGCATTGGCCGCGGCCTTCTTCTGGGCCGTCGCCGCCATCGTCACCAAGAAGCTCAAGGGCACGCCACCGCATCTGATTGCGCTGATCCAGGTCTGCGTCGGCGTCGTCATGCTGGCGCCGTTCGCCAATCTATCCCGGCTTCCAGCCGATGCCTGGAGCTGGACCATGCTGGCGACGCTCGGCATCGTCCACACCGGCCTGATGTACATCCTGATGTACGGCGCCATCCAGAAGCTGCCGACGCATCTGCAGGGATCGCTGTCGTTCATCTATCCCGTCGTCGCCATCCTGGTCGACGTCGTCGCCTTCGGCCATCGGCTGCATCTGAGCCAGGTCGTCGGCGCCACCGCCATCCTGATCGCCGCCGCCGGCATGAATCTCGGCTGGACGCTGTGGAAGGGCAAACCGCCCGTCGCGAGCCCGCACCCGATCAAGTGAAGCGGCCCGCCGGCTGCCCGGCGGATCAAACATCGCGATCCCGGCTGCCCGCCTGTTCAAGGCGGGCACTTTGCTCTATGCCGCAATCCAACCATCTTCGCCCGGCATAGGCGAAACGCGGGACCCGAAGAACCATGAATGAAGCAACGCCCCCCAATCGCTGTCGCATCGTGCTGATCGCGCCGCCCGGCGTGCCGGCGGCCCGTATTGTCGCGGCATTCGATGGTGGCGATGTCGCTTCGCTGATCCTGCCCGAGAACGGCATGGATGAAGCCTCGTTCCAGGCTTTCGCCGAACGGATCGTGCCGGCAGCGCAAGCCGCCGGCGTTGCTGTCATCATCGCCGGCGACACCCGCATAGCCGGCCGCGTCCAGGCCGACGGCATCCATGTCGAAGTCTCCAAGGCCGAACTCGCCGAGACGATCGAGCATTTCCAGGCAAAGATGATGGTCGGCACCGGAGGCGCCAAGACGCGTGACGATGCGCTCGAGCTTGGCGAGACGCGGCCAGACTACATTTTCTTCGGCCGCTTCGGCTACGACAACAAGCCCGAACCGCACCCGCGCAACCTGTCGCTCGGCGCATGGTGGGCGGACATGATCCAGATCCCTTGCATCGTCATGGCCGGATCCGACATCGCCTCGGTCGAAGCCGTGGGCGCCACCGGCGCTGAATTCGTGGCGCTGTCGAGCGCCGTGTTCGCCGACGGCACCGACCCCAGGACAGCGGTCGCCACCGCCAACGCGCTGCTCGACGAGACTGCGCCGCGCTTCGAGGACTGAAATGTCATCGGCGACGCTTCCCCTCCAGGCTCTGCTTGCGGTGCTGATGGTCCAGGCGGCGGCCGCGGAGACCATCCCCTTGCCGCAGCCCAAGCCGGAAATCGGCGTCCACGCCGATAAGCCGATCGACAAGCCGTTGCCGCAGCCCGCCACCACGGCCGAACCTGTGCCGCTGCCGTCGGCCGACGCCGTCAATCCCGACCGCTTCGGCGCAAAACCCGCCGACGCGGCCTATGGCGCCTTTCAGCGCGGCCTCTACAAGACAGCTTACAATCTGGCATTGGTCCGGGCGCAAAACGGCGACCCGGCGGCGCAGACCCTGGTGGCCGAGATCCTGTCGCGAGGTCTCGGTGTACCGGTCAATTCGGCGCAGGCGGCGAAATGGTACGCCTTGGCCGCCGAACAGGGTGTGCCGGAATCGCAGTTCCAGTATGCGCTGATGCTGCTCGACGGCCGCTATGTCAAAAAGGATGGAAAAGAGGCCTACGCCCTGATGCAGGCCGCAGCCGAAGCCGGCAACCGGCTGGCGCAATTCAATTTCGCGCAGATGCTGGTCCAGCAGGACCCCGGCGACGCCGGTATGGCCAAGGCGGTCTCCTACTATGAACGCGCCGCTGCGACCGGCCTCGCGGACGCGCAATATGCAATGTCGCAGATCTACGCCAACGGTGTCGGCGGCAAGCCACGCGACGATGCCCAGGCAAGGCGCCTGCTGGCTCAGGCCGCAAGGCAGAACTACGACACCGCGCAAATCGATCTCGCCGCCTGGATGATCGAAGGCCGCGGCGGTGCGCGCGACCTGAAATCCGCCTTCGGCTGGATGAAGCAGGCGGCGGAGGGCGGCAATGTTGCCGCCCAGAACCGCCTGGCCAAGCTCTATATGCAAGGCATCGGCACCGATCCGGACCTGGTCCTTGCCGGTGCCTGGTACATCATTGCCCGCCGCGCCGGCCTCATCGATCCGCAGATGGACGACTTCCTGCAGGGGCTGGACGACGACCAGACCAAGCAGGCGCTGCAGAAGGCCAACCGGCTGCCTTGACGGCGGCCCGCGCGGTCATTGCGAGTGTCACCTCGGCTGCCCTCGCCTGGCACCAACCTGCCCGCTCCCTTGCCTCTTCTGGCGATTTGTGGTCTTGGGAGCCCGAAATCGCTTTCCCAGCGAATATCCCTTACCGACGGCGTGGCCGTAGGCATCATTCCGGATCATCTCATCATGGCCAAGATCAATGGCAACGAAATCCGTCCCGGCTATGTCATCGAGCATGATGGCGGCCTTTGGGTGGCGGTCAGGACCAACACCGTCAAGCCTGGCAAGGGCGGCGCCTACAATCAGGTCGAACTGAAGAACCTCATCAACGGCACCAAGCTCAACGAGCGCTTCCGCTCGGCCGAGACGGTCGAACAGATCCGGCTCGACCTGAAGGATTTTTCCTTCCTCTACGCGCAGGAAGACGCCCTGGTGTTCATGGACACCCAGAGCTACGAGCAGCTCGAATTGAACAAGGATTTCGTCGGCGATCGCGCCGCCTTCCTGCAGGACGGCATGATGGTAACGGTCCAGCTCTACGAAGAGCGGCCGATCGGCATTTCGCTGCCCGACTATGTGACGCTGACCATCACCGAGGCCGACCCGGTGGTGAAGGGCCAGACGGCGGCATCGTCCTACAAGCCGGCGATCCTGGAGAACGGCATCCGCGTCCTGGTGCCGCCCTTCATCGGCGCCGGCGAACGCATCATCGTCGACACCAACGAAATCACTTACGTGCGCCGCGCCGACTGACGCATGTCGCCCAACAGTGGCCCGGTTCCGGGTCACCGACATGCATCGAGGCAGAATTTAAAGCGCAGCACCGGGAAAAAGCACTATGGCACGCTCAGCCCTTCTCAACGTCATGGTCCAGGCCGCAATGAAGGCCGGCCGCTCGTTGTCGCGCGACTTCGGCGAAGTGCAGAACCTGCAGGTCTCGATGAAGGGCCCCGGCGACTATGTCAGCCAGGCCGACCGCAAGGCCGAGGACATCGTCTTCGCCGAACTGTCCAAGGCACGGCCCGGCTATTCCTTCCTGATGGAGGAGCGCGGCGTGGTCGAAGGCGACGACGGCCAGCATCGCTGGATCGTCGACCCGCTCGACGGCACCACCAATTTCCTGCACGGCATTCCGCTCTTTGCCGTTTCGATCGCGCTGGAGCGCCAGGGCCAGATCGTTGCCGGCGTCATCTACAATCCGGCGATGGACGAACTCTACACCTGCGAACGCGGCGGCGGCGCCTTCATGAACGACCGCCGCTTGCGCGTCGCCGGCCGCATCAAGCTGGTCGACACGGTCATCGGCTGCGGCATGCCGCATCTCGGCCGCGGCCACCACGGCAATTTCCTCGTCGAGCTGCGCAACGTCATGGCCGAGGTTTCCGGCGTCCGCCGCCTCGGCTCCGCATCGCTCGATCTCGCCTATGTCGCTGCCGGCCGCATGGATGGCTTCTGGGAAACCGGCCTGTCTGCCTGGGATATCGCCGCCGGGCTGCTTTTGATCCGCGAGGCGGGCGGCTTCGTCTCCGACATGGATGGCGGCCAGGACATGCTCGACAACGGTTCGGTCGTCGCCGGCAACGAGATCATCCAGCGCGCTTTGCTCAAGGTCGTGAAGAAGCCGCTCTCCTCTCGTTGACAGGCAAGCCGCGCCGACAAACCGCCGCGCTGATGCGCCGCAGTCGCAAAACCGCAACGGAAGCTTGAAATACTGGCCGGCATGCGCCCAGATTGGAGGGCGCGGCGCAGGAACCCGGCTTAGTGAGAGACAACGAACCCTACCCCGATATCCCGTTCATCGGACGCTGGCACTATTCGCGTGCCGAGATGATCGCCGACGGTATCGTCCACGCGGTCGGCATCGTGCTGGCGATATCGGCCGGTTCCGCGCTGCTGGCGCTGGCGGCGTTTCGTGTCGGACCCGGCGAATACATCGCCGCCGCCTTCTACGTGGTTTCGCTGCTCACCGTGCTCTCGGTGTCGATGACCTACAATCTGTGGCCGGTCTCGTCGCCGGCAAAATGGGTGTTGCGGCGTTTCGACCACGCCGCGATCTATCTGCTGATCGCCGCGACCTATACGCCTTTCCTGGCGCAGCTCGAAGGCTCGCCGTTGGCGCGCTGGATGATCGTGCTGGTCTGGACCGCGGCAGCGCTGGGCATTGCCATCAAGGTGTTCTTTCCCGGCCGTTTCGACCGGCTGGCGATCGGCTTCTATCTCGCCATTGGCTGGAGCGGCATCATCCTGGTCAAGCCGCTTGTCCAGACGCTACCGACGACATCGATAGCGCTGATCGTTGCCGGCGGCATCGTCTACTCCTGCGGCGTCATCTTCTTCGCCTGGAAGGGGCTGCGCTTCCACAATGCGCTGTGGCACGGTTTCGTCGTCACCGGCGCCAGCCTGCATCTGGCCGCCATGGTCGACTGTCTGGTCATCAATCGCCTCTGACACTATCGACGCGGCAATATTGCCAAGCGCCATTCAATTTGGTCACAATTCCGTTTAGAGTCGCGGTTTACGTGATCGGCGGCGGCATCGGAAACGGGGCACGGATGGCTTTTCTCAGATCCTTCGGCATGGGCAGACGTTCTGATGTCCTGATCTACGACCCACATAAATTATCGAGCCCGCAGGTCTTTCTGCTGACCATGGTGATCTTCCTGGTCATCGTCGCCTTCATCGCCGCCATCCTCACCCGACAGATCTCAACCGCCTTTGGCAGCAATCCCGGCCTCAATGGCCTGATCGTCGGCGTGCTGGTGGTCGGCATCCTTTTGGCCTTCGCCCAGGTCGGGCGACTGTTTCGCGAAGTGCGCTGGGTCAACTCCTTCCGTGCCGGCTCGGAGACGACCGAACCGGTGCTGCTGGCGCCGATGAAGGCGATGATCGGCCGTTCCTCGGCGATGGCCTTCTCGACCAGTTCGATGCGCACCATGCTCGATTCCATCGCCACGCGCCTCGACGAAAGCCGCGACACCTCGCGCTATCTCGTCGGCCTGCTGGTGTTCCTCGGCCTGCTCGGCACCTTCTGGGGACTGTTGAACACCATCGGCTCGATCCGCGAAACCATCGAATCGCTCGATCCCGGCACCGGTGACGCCGCCGCGGTGCTCGATTCCCTGAAGCAGGGGCTTTCGGCGCCGCTGGCCGGCATGGGCACCGCCTTCTCGTCCTCGCTGTTCGGCCTCTCCGGCTCGCTGGTGCTCGGCTTCCTCGACCTGCAGGCCGGCCGCGCCCAGACGCGCTTCTACACCGAACTGGAAAACTGGCTTTCCTCGGTCACCGACCTGTCGTCGGACATCGTCGTCGCCGACCCGGCCAAAACCGAATCCTCCGACGAGATCCGGGTGCTGTCGGAACGGCTGCGCTCGATGCAGGAGAATGGCGGCGGCTCCAACCCGCGCGTCGCCACCGCCATGGCCAATCTCGCCGACGGCATTTCCGGCCTGGTCAAGAATATGCGCTCGGAACAGCAGATCATGCGCGACTGGGTCGAGGCCCAGTCCGACGAGCAGAAGGCGATGCGCAACACGCTGGAAAAGATCGCCGATGCCCTGAAGAAGCCCGGAGTGCACTGACGTGGCACTCGCCAGGGGCCGGCGCACCGATCGCCGCATCGACTACTGGCCGGGCTTCGTCGACGCGCTGTCGACGCTGCTTTTGGCGATCATGTTTCTGCTCACGGTCTTCGTGCTGGCGCAGTTCCTGCTGGGACGCGAAATCTCCGGCAAGGATACGGCGCTCTCGCGCCTCAACTCGCAGATCAACGAACTGACCCAATTGCTGGCGCTGGAGCGCTCGACGGCGCAGGACAAGGATGATTCCCTGGCCAATCTGCAGGCGTCGCTGTCGGCCGCGCAAGCGGAAAAGAGCCGGCTCGAACGATTGCTGGCGCAAGGTGCCGGTGCCGGCGACGCCGCCAACCAGCGTGCAGCGGCGCTCGGCGGCGAACTCGACAGCCAGCGCCAGATCAGCCAGCAGGCGCTGAGCCAGGTCGAGATCCTCAACCAGCAGATCGCGGCGCTGCGCAAGCAGATCGGCGCGCTCGAGGATGCGCTCAACGTCTCCGAAATCCGCGACCGCGATTCCAACACCAAGATCGCCGATCTCGGCCGCCGCCTCAACGTCGCGCTGGCGCAGCGCGTGCAGGAGTTGAACCGCTACCGCTCCGACTTCTTCGGCCGTTTGCGCGAAATCCTCGCCGACCGCGAGAACATCCGCATCGTCGGCGACCGCTTCGTCTTCCAGTCGGAAGTGCTGTTCCCAACGGGCTCCGAGGTGATCAACGATGCCGGCAAGGTCGAGATGAAGAAACTCGCCGACGCCATCATCGAGTTGCAGAAGGAAATCCCGCCCGAGATCAACTGGGTGCTGCGCGTCGACGGCCATACCGACAACAAGCCGCTCTCCGGCACCGGCCGCTACCGCGACAATTGGGAACTGTCGACGGCGCGTTCGACCTCGGTGGTGAAATTTCTGATCGAGAACGGCGTGCCGGCCAACCGCCTGGTCGCGGCAGGCTTCGGTGAGTTCCAGCCCCTCGATCCCGCCGACACCGAAGAGGCGCGCAACAAGAACCGCCGTATTGAACTGAAGCTCACCGAACGTTGATCCAAAATCACGCGAACTTGTTCGCCGGTTCAACCCTAGGGCGCAGATGGACGCCGGCAAGGCCTGAAAAGATTATCTTTTTTTAATTACACATTGTCGCAGGGCGGTCCTAGCCTGCCGCCCGGGCCGAGAACCGCCGGCGATGAATCCCCCCTCATCGCGACGCGACGGAACCGGACGGCCCAAGGCTGGAAGGCAGGCGGACAACCGCCGCCTCCCTCTACAAGAGGAGACGCGTGATGCGCTCTTTTACTCCCAAGACCTCGCTTAGAACTGCAACACTCACGGCGCTCCTCATCGCCGTTCCGCTTGCTGGCGCCTATGCCGCGGGCCATCACAAGGGCGCTCTCGACGCGACCGATCCAACCGATATGACTGGCCCGCGTGTCGAGGCGCTTATCCAACAGGTGCAGGGCGTCCGGCAGGGCATCGTGGACGCAAGACGGGCCAACAACATCACCCCGGCTGTGGCGGAACGCCTGGAAATGCGCACGGCCCACATCAATCAGGCGGCCGAGAAAGTCGCCGCCTCCGATCACGGCAGGATACCGGCCGCGCAATACCATGATCTGCTGCGCCGTCTCGACAATGTCGACCAGCGGCTGATGATCGACACCGGCAGCGGCTTCATGATCGGCGACGGCGCCGACGGCGGCAATTACCCGAACGGCTGAGGCCATAGCGCCCGAAACGGTCCAAGAGGAAGGAACCGCCTGGCGCCTTCGAGAGCGATCCCGCGGGCGTCCTTTTTACCAGCCGAGCAATACCGCGATCAGGGCGATCACCGCCGGCACGGTCTGGATGAACAGGATCTTGCGCCCGACCGTTGCCCCGCCATAGAGGCCGGCAATGGCCACGCAAGCCAGAAAGAAGACCTTGACCTGGAAACCGGCCGCACCAAGGTATAGCCCCCAGATCAACCCGGCGGCGAGGAACCCGTTATAAAGTCCCTGATTGGCCGCGAGCACTTTCGAGGCACTGGCGAATTCCGGGGTCAGGTTGAAAGCCTTGTGCCCGCGCGGCGTGTCCCACAGCACCATCTCCAGATAGACGATGTAGGCATGGATCAAGGCCACCAGCCCGACCAGGATGTTGCCGATCATTTTTTCCCCCTTGATGTGTTGCCGGCAGCATTTCATGCGTGGCCTCGCCTGCGCAAGGTGCATTTGCCGGACGGCATCCGAGGGTTGCCAACGCTTTTGCGTTGGTGTCTTTTCGCGCGTCCCAATCACGGAAGTCGCCATGTCCTTTCAGAAACTCGACGACCTCGGTCACAAGCTCGAAGCGCTCGAGCATGCGCTGGCCATCCTCGGTGCCGATGAGGCCACGCACATGGCCGTCGGCGGCGGCGAGAAGCGTGCCGAGGCGATGTCGGCACTGGCCGGCATGTATCACACCAGGGCAACGGCGCCCGAGATAGCAGACTGGATCGCCGCGGCCGAACAGGAAGCGCTGGGCGAGGAGCAGCGCGCCGCCGTCTCGGAACTGCGGCGGCAATACACCAACCTGACCTGCCTGCCGGTCGAATTCGTCGAACGCCAGACGACCGCGCGCATGCGTTGCGAGCAGCTGTGGCGCGGCCTGCGCGCCAAGAACGACTGGGCAGGCTTCCAGCCGGCGCTGGAGGGCGTCGTGGCGCTGGTGCGCGAGGAGGCGACGCTGCGTGCCGATGTGCTCGGCCTGGCCCCCTATGACGCGCTGATGGAGCAGTACGACCCCGGCAACCGCACCGCCGACATCACGCCTGTGTTCAGCGACCTGAAGGCTTTTCTGAAAAGTTTCGTGCCGGAGGCGCTGGCGATCCAGGACGCACGGCAGCGCAAGCGCCCGCTGAAGCCGCTTTCGGGCACCTATGCGATCGATCGGCAGCGCGAGCTCGGCCTTGCCATGATGACGGCAGTCGGCTTCGACCTGACGCATGGGTCGCTGTCGGTGTCGCACCACCCTTTCTGCGGCGGCGTGCCGAGCGACGTGCGTATCACCACCCGCTACAAGACGTCCGACTTCCTGTCGGCGCTGATGGGCGTGCTGCACGAGACCGGCCATGCGCTCTACGAACAGAACCTGCCCAAGGCATGGTCGCACTGGCCGCTCGGCAAAGCGCGCGGCATGGCCGTGCATGAAAGCCAGAGCCTGTTCGTCGAGAAGCAGCTAGGCCGCAACCCGGCCTTCTGGCGCTGGGCGCTGCCAGTGGCTGAAAAGCATCTCGGCGAAGCCTGGTCGCTCGACGACATCCTGCCGCACGTGCATCGCGTCGGACGCGGCCTGATCCGGGTCGATGCCGACGAGGTGACCTATCCCCTGCATGTCATCCTGCGCTACGAACTGGAACAGGAACTCGTCTCGGGCCGGCTGGAGGTGGCCGATCTGCCCGAAGCCTGGGACGCCAAGATGCGCGACTACCTCGGCCTTTCCACCATCGACAACCCAGCCGACGGGCCAATGCAGGACGTGCATTGGCCAGGGGCAGCTTTCGGCTACTTCCCCTCCTACACGCTTGGCGCGATGATGGCGGCACAGCAATGGGCGGCGCTGACGCGGGAGCATCCTGCCGCCGACGAGGATCTCGCCAAAGGCAATTTCGAGGCGATCAACGACTGGCGCCGCCAAAAAATCTGGTCACAGGGGTCACGCTGGTCGACGCCGGACCTGCTCGAACGCGCCACCGGCGAAAAGCTCAATGCCACCTATTTCGTGAACCATCTGAAACAGCGCTATGGAGCCGCATAGCGGCTCTCGCCACAGCGGCAGATCTGCCTATTCCGCCGCGCCCCTGAAAGCACTGGCGCCGGTTTCAAACTGCAGCTTGGCCAGCCGCGCATAGATGCCGCCCTTGGCGACAAGGCTCTGATGCGTGCCTTCCTCGACGATCGAGCCGCCATCCATGACCAGGATCCTGTCGGCCTTCAGCACCGTTGCCAGGCGGTGGGCGATGACGATCGTGGTGCGGCCATGCATCAGCCGTTCCAATGCCGTCTGCACGAGCGTTTCGCTTTCGGCGTCGAGTGCCGAGGTGGCCTCGTCGAGCAACAGGATCGGCGCGTCGCGCAAGATGGCACGGGCGATCGCAACCCGCTGGCGCTGACCGCCTGACAGCGTCACGCCGCGCTCGCCGACTTGGCTGTCATAGCCCTTTTCCAGCTTGAGGATGAATTCATCGGCAAGTGCATCCTTCGCCGCCGTCTCGATTTCGGTCTTGCTGGCTCCCGGCCGGCCGAAACCGATATTGTCACGCGCGCTTGCCGCGAAAATGGTGACGTCCTGCGGCACGATGGCGATGCGCTGGCGGACCGAAACGGGATCGGCCTCGCGCACATCGACGCCGTCGATCAGGATCTTGCCTGTTTCGGGATCGTAAAAACGCAGGATCAGCGAAAACACCGTGCTCTTGCCGGCCCCTGACGGCCCGACGATCGCCACCGTCTCGCCCGGCATGACCTGAAAGCTTAAGCCGTGCACGGCGGCGCGGTCGGGCCTTGCCGGGTAGGAGAAGGAGATATTGTCGAAGACGATCGCGCCCTTGGCGACGGCCGGCAGCGGCTTCGGATCGGCGGGAGGCT